>JAWOGI010000018.1:0-10349 GCA_046496975.1 Desulfobacteraceae bacterium
CCATGCAATACATGGATGCAATCCGCCTGACCTGATCTTCCTGGTAGCTATCTGGTTTAAACTGCTGGGTGTTCGTTATGTCTTTGATCATCCCGACATGATTTCGGCATCCATTGCGATGGGCGTCGACGTCGACCTGCTTGTCACACTGACCGATGTTGGCGGCGTCTACACTGGTAATCCGAAAGAAGACGACAGCCTCGATTAACTCGGCGCTGTCGTCTTCTTTCCAAAAAAGCATTTATCCGGGAGATGCAGCAGGTCGCCATCTCCCATGACCTGACCCGGGACATCGAGCACATTCTCATTCACCCCTCCTTTCCCGTGGATATCCGGCACAACTCCAAAATATTCCGGGAGAAGCTTGCCGTGTGGGCCGGCAAACAGCTGAACCTTTAATCAGCGGGGTCGGGCTTAATCCGGTGGGCTTGGTCAAAAGCCTGACCCCGTTGGCCCGCCAAATGTTATGAGCGGCCGATGTTATGACCACGCCCTAATCGGGCAGCAGGTCGTAGAAGTAGAGCATGGCATCGGACCGTGTCACGATGCCGATGATGGTGCCGTTTTCAACCACCGGTATTCTCCCGATATCGTGCTTGATCATCAGCCGAGCCGCATCAATGGCGCTTTTGTCCCGGGCGATGGTCACCACCTCCCTGCTCATGAATGCCTTGACGGGGGCCTGCATATCATCGGCTTTTTTGATTTTGCGAAAGTCTCTCCTGGAAATCACCCCGACAATTTTTTCATCATCGTTTACCACAGGCATGCCGGTACACCCCAGCTCCCTGAGCATGTCGGCTACCTCCTCAACAAACGAGGAGTGGTTCACCGTCACCACGGGAAAGGACATGATATCGGCGATCATCACCGAAGAGTGCTGGTTTCCTTTGATCAGCTCAACGATCATCTCCTGGATCACCTGGGGGGTACCCCTCTTGATCAGGGCGGAACCGGCGCCGGGGTGGCCCCCGCCCCCCATGCTCCGCATGATCACCCCTATGTTGAGCTCATCCACACGGCTCCTGCCGATCACCATGCACTTGTCCTTTTCCCGGTCCCGGAAAATACCAAAGGCCGCATCCACATTGACAATCTCCCTGTACATCTGAACCACCATGGAGAGGTTCTGCACGTGACCTTCGATCTCCATGGACGAAATACTCACAGTAAACCCTGTGATTTCCTGCCGCTTTGCCCCCTGGATCATGTGAAACAATATGTCTTTCTGCTTTTTTCCATAGGCGTGGCGTAAAAACGTCGAAAGGATGTGAAGATCGGCCTTTCTGTCGAGAAGATACCCCGCCGCCCTGGCATCCTCTGCCAGGGTCGAGGGGAAGGTGAGATTGCCGGTATCCTCGTAAAGCCCCATGAGAAAAAGGCTGGACTGAATCGGGGTGAGGAGCTTTTTTTGTCGGGCAAGCTCCCGGATCATCAGGGTGATATTGGCGCCGGTCTCTTCCCTTGTTGTGACATCCGCCTCGATATCCCCCTTGACGTGGTGGTCAATGAGGATCACTTCAAGGTCCTTCCGGGTTTTCAGCTGCTCCACCCCTTCCAGGCGGTTCCATGAATTGGTGTCCACAACGATCAGGGTGGTCACCTCGTTGACATCGATCTCCTTTGACTCGTAAAAATCGAAAAGATCCTTGTGAATGGAGAGGAATCCCTTTAAATTGGGGTTAATGGTCCTTGGCAAAACAGGAAGGGCTTCCGGGTAGAGAATCTTTGCCGCCACCAGGGATGCCAGTGCGTCAAAATCAGTTCCTTTGTGGGTAACAATTATCTTCATGGCAGCTTCTGCTCCTTTTCGTTGCGATCCGGGTCCATCTGTTCAATGCTTTTCAACGAAGAGCCCTCCTCTCCGGCAAACTCCGGGAGCTGTTTCAATCCGGCTTTGGCATACTCCAGGCTCAGCTGGTGCTTTTTTATCACTATTTCCGACTCCATGCTCTTTTTTGCCAGCTGATACTTCATATACATGAACCAGGCAAACAAGACAAAAAATGCGGCAAACCCGCCGACAAAAAACCATTTGAAGGTCATGACAGTTTCAATTCCCGCCCTGGCAAGAAAGGCGAGCAGATCCGGAATAATCCAGAAGAGAAACACAGCGGCAAAGGCAAGAAACCCTATGATGAAAATATTGTACGAGCTGACCCGGAAGAGAAGCTTTTCAAAGCCGTTTTTTGAATCATCTTCCCCTTCCCTGGTGCCCGAGGATGGGTACATGCTTCCTTGGAGGAAAACCGTCACCGCCTTTAAGACGAAGGCCATGAGGAGAACCAGCCCGATTGGCAGACCCACGGCAGCCGAAAACCACGCCCGGAAGGGAAACGGAGTCTCTTTGGTTTTAATCCGCACCTGGTACTCTTCAAAGGGACCAAAGGTGTTTTCAAAATAGTATTTATCAAAATTTGTCATGGTGGAGCCCTTGACCTCGTATACCATCTGGTCGGCATCATCAAACACCTGCATGTAAGAATTTCTTCCGGATTTCATGACAGCAAAGGCAAAAATTTCAATCTCGATGAGAAAAAAGCCAATAACAATGATAACAAAAAGAGTTTTATACTGTTTTATCCCTTCGAACCAGGATGAATTATCCATAAATTTTCTCACTTCCTCACTGTTTTTTGTTTTCAAACAAGCCGATTTTGCCATCCCGCCGGCGCCTCTCTTTTTCTTTTCGGGCCGTTACAATGGGTCATTTATCGGCACAACATCTATTTTTACAATTAAGACGGGAAAAACTCAAATGATTTCCACCTGAAATAATGTAACCTCACCTTTCCACCCTGCCGGCGGTGCCAAACTGCCAATGCGGAAAATTGAATTTTCAAACAATAAGTACAATTTGCAAAATCTCAATGGAACCAGGCTCAATTGCTCATTGTTTTTACGGAAAGAATATATTAGTATCCTCTTCGGAGCTTGGTCATAACATCGGCCATTTTTCACATTTGGCGGGCCAACGGGGTCAGCCTGACCCCACCCCGGGGTGGCCGATGTTATGACCAAGCTCCCTCTTTGAAACCATCACCCCGGCGTTGCCGGTTTTATAATAGATCAGGAGTTTTTACCCTATGGAAAAATTGATTATCACCGTTATTGGCAAGGACAGGCCGGGAATTATTGCCGCCGTTGCCACCAGTCTGTACAAGCTTGACTGCAACCTTGAAAATGTGAACCAGATGATCCTCCAGAGTGAATTTGCCGGTTTTTTTATTGTTGAACCGCCGGAAAATCTGGACAAGGCAGGAGTCAAGGAAAAGCTTGACAGGGATTTTAAAGAGTCCAGCCTGCGGATTCATGTGGATGTCATGGATGAAAACGGCAACAACACACCCCTGTCAACCAGTGAGCTGTTTCTCATTACCACCATCGGCCCGGATCAAAAGGGCCTCGTTTCCAGGATCACCGAAATCATCGCTGATCACAATGTGAATGTAACAAACCTCAAGGCGGTATTCAAGGGCGGGGATGACCCCAAGGGCAATCTCATGAGCTACGAGGTGGCCATTACACCGGAGAATGACCGGGCAGCCCTGTTTTCCGCATTGAGAGAGAAAGCCCGGGAACTGAATCTGGATATCAGTATCCAGCACAAGAATATATTTCAAACCATCAACAAAATATAGCACAGGAAACGACATGCTCAACGATCAGGAAATTCTTTCAACAATAGAGATGGTGAAAAACGAACATCTGGATGTTCGCGCCGTCACCCTTGGTGTCAACCTTTTTGACTGCATCAGCCACGATGTAAACGTCTTCAAAAAAAACATCCGCAAAAAAATCATCGGCAAGGCAGCCGATCTTGTGGCGGTGTGCAATGCTGTCGGGGAGAAATACGGCATCGAGGTGGTTAACAAGCGCATATCCACGAGCCCCATCGGCCTTGTTGGTGCACCGTTTTCCCCGGAACAGATGGTGGAGATCGCCCACACCCTCAACGACATTGCCAAGGAGGTGGACATCGATTTCATGGGCGGTTTCTCCGCTTTGGTGGAAAAGGGCATTGCCCCGGGAGACCACTCCCTGATCACCGCCCTGCCCCGGGCCCTGGCAGAGACCCAGCGGGTCTGCGCCTCTGTCAATGTTGCCACAACACGGTCCGGCATCAACATGGATGCTGTGCTGGAGATGGCAAAGGCCATGAAAAAAGCGGCTCACCTTACGGCAGCCGATGACGGCCTGGGGTGTGCCAAACTCTGCGTTTTTGCCAATATTCCCCAGGACATGCCCTTCATGGCAGGGGCTTACCTCGGCGTAGGGGTGGCCGATTCCGTGATCAATGTGGGGGTCAGCGGCCCGGGGGTGGTGAAAAAAGCCATTGACAGGGCCGTTGCCGACAATCCAAACCTGCCCCTGGGCAAGATCGCCGAGATCATCAAAAACACCGCGTGCAAGGTGACCCGGGTCGGAGAGCTCATTGGACGGGAGGTGGCCGACACTTTGAACACCCGGTTCGGGGTGGTGGATCTCTCCCTTGCCCCCACCCCCACAGTGGGGGATTCCATCGGCGAGATATTCCAGTCCCTGGGCCTTACCAGCATCGGTGTACCCGGCTCCACAGCGGCCCTGGCCATGCTCAACGATGCCGTGAAAAAGGGAGGAGCCTTTGCCAGCTCCCATGTGGGCGGCCTCAGCGGCGCGTTCATCCCGGTGACCGAAGACCTCAACATTGCCGAGGCGGCGGAAAAGGGGTACCTCACCGTTGAAAAGCTCGAGGCCATGACCTGTGTCTGTTCCGTGGGGCTTGACATGGTTCCCGTTCCGGGCAGCATCACCGAGGAGACCCTGGCCGGCATCATTGCCGATGAAATGGCCATAGGCATGATCAACAACAAGACCACTGCCACAAGGATCATTCCGGTACCGGGGAAAAAAGCCGGTGATTTTGTCCAGTTTGGCGGCCTTCTTGGCGAGGCAAGGATAATGGATGTGCCCCATGCCGAAAACCGCGACATATTTGTCAGACATGGGGGAAGAATTCCCGCCCCCATCCACAGCATCAAAAATTAGAGCCAGACCGTTCAAGACGGTCATTCCGGGTGGTACCAGGGGGTATCAGGATCAAGGCCGCAAATCTGAAAACCGGGTTGCCACCCAAACGGCGGGCTTGGTCATAACATCGGCCACCCTGGGGTGGGGTCAGGCTTTCGTTATTAACATTATCGTGTACTTTATGGTTTGACTGTGCTGTTCTGTCCGATAACGTCAATAACAAAAGCCTGACCCCGTTGGCCCGCCAAATGTGACAAGTGGCCGATGTTATGACCAAGCCCCAAACGGCAAATTGCACCACAAGGAGGATTCCCATGGTTATTGGATCGGGAAAAATCATGTTAAGGCTCTACGACTGCCGTTCCCTGAAGGAGAAGAGGAAAATAGTAAAATCCTTTATGGCAAGGCTGAAAAACCGGTTCAACATCTCCATTGCCGAAACCGGATCCAACGACCTTCACACCCGGGCTGAAATCGGGTTTGTCCTGGTGGGCAACGACAAGAGACGAATAAACTCAAAGATCGACAAGATCCTTGACATGGCAGAGGCAATGGGCATTGCCCAGATCACAGACAGCGAGGCGGAGATCATTTCCCTATAAAATCAATATATATATGCTTTTAATGCCAGAATTTTCTTTCTTTATTTCCTTGAAAAGTTTATAAATCAAGGAGCTTTTCCCTTGACGCACATTATGTGTAATAAAAATTTGTTTTTTTTCGGGGCCGTGCCTTGTTATGTGATTTTTATATTTGCTCTTAACCAAACTTCAAACTCTTCACGGAGTACACTACCTTCCGCTAAACGGAGCATAACTTTCTCTTGTTCATCAACCGATGCTTCAATTTCAAAACCGTTAAGCATAAGAAAAACTTCCATGACGGCATGGCCAACTCTTTTATTTCCATCAATAAAAGGATGGTTCATAACAATTGAGTAGCAGAGGATACTTGCTTTTGAAATAAGATCAGGATAAAGGTCGTTGCCATCGAATGTTTGGTGAGGTTGACCAAGAGATGCTTTTAGGGATGCTAAATCACGTACTCCTGATGCACCACCAGAAGATGAAATTATAGAATTATGAATTGTAAAAATTTCTTTTAGAGAAAGATACCTCATCATGCTAAACGTTTATAAAGTTCTTTATTTTTCCGCAATACTTTTTCTAATGCCTTGTTAAAGTCTGGTTCAGGTATTGAAATTAAATCTTCGATAGATGCTGTAACGAACTGTTCTGGCAGTAGACCAAGTTTTTGAGCTTTTTCTTTTAAAATGCCTGCTTTTGAATCATCGATTTCGACAGTTATTGTTGCCATTTTTTTCCTCCTTGAACTAAGGGATCTTCCAAAAAACAATCCACGCATCTTGCTTGTCTTTTTGGCCGTCTCCTGCGTTGCGCCAATGGGACATATCTCAATATGCCCCCATTACCGCCTCTTGAAGACGAACATAAATCCTGCGCAATAGGCGTACATTATTTTCTTACAGATCCCTAATAATAGCCCAGTTTATATATTTTAGCAAAATTTTTTTACACATACCACCTAACCTGAATGCTTAAAGCCAAAACCGTTCGCCTCTCTAATAATATCAAAGAGATCATACAACAATGCATTTTCATCTATGTTGACCGGAAAAAAGGCAGAGGGGTCAGGAGGCGCAGGTGGTTCTGTACCACTGGGCGGCACGGTCAAGGCCCTGGGCCACGGAAAACCGGGGGGCATAGCCGAGCAGCTTTCCGGCAAGGGAGATGTCGGCCAGGGAGTGACGGACATCGCCGGGCCGAAAATCCCTGTATTGGGGAGTAGTTTCCCCGGCAGGGGGATGGTGGGCTGACACCCGGTCCCGGATAAGGGCGAACAGCTCGTTCAGCGTGGTTCTCTGGCCGAAAGCCACGTTGTAGACCCGGTTCAGGGCCTCTTCCTCGTCTGTTACCGCGGCAAGGATGTTGGCCTGGACACAATTGTCAATGTAGCAGAAATCCCGGCTGGTCTCTCCGTCGCCGTTGATGAACACGGTCTGGTCTTTGAGCAGGGAGGCAAACCACAGGGGAATCACGGCGGCATAGGCCCCGTAGGGGTCCTGGCGGCGGCCGAACACGTTAAAATAGCGCAGACCAATGGTTTTAAACCCGTAGGTCAAGGCAAACACATCCGCATAGAGCTCGTTGACATACTTGGTCACAGCATAGGGAGAGAGGGGTTTTCCAATGACCTCCTCTTGTTTGGGAAGGGCCGGGTGATCCCCGTAGGTGGAACTTGAGGCGGCATAGACAAACCGCTTGACTTCTGCGTTTCGGGCAGCTGTCAGCATGTTGAGAAAACCTGTGATGTTGTTCTCGTTGGTCAGCCCGGGATTTTCAACGGACCGGGGCACCGATCCCAGGGCGGCCTGGTGGAGGACATAATCCCTGCCGTTGCAAGCACTGGCGCAGGTGTCACCATCCCTGATATCCCCTTGAATAAACGAAAAATTTTCCCACTGCTTTTTGGAGAGACTCTTTTTTACCAGATCGAGGTTGTGCTGAAACCCCGTGGAAAAATTGTCCAGGCCGGTTACCTTCTGGTCTAGCTTCAGCAGGGTTTCCACAAGGTTGGAACCGATGAAGCCGGCAGCTCCGGTGACAAGCCATGAGCGGGGGCTGGTTTTCAGCCCCTGGATCTTTTTTTCATACACCATGGATTTTATAGCCTCCAGAACCGTTTGGGCTGCTGTTCCAGTTCTTTTTTGTCCAGCATGGATTTGATATCCACGAGGCACCCTTTGTCGCCGAGCATGGCGGTAAACCGGGAGAGGGGCATGGCCCGGTACTCCTGGTGGGGCACGGCAATAATAATGGCCCCGAGGTCTTTGAACGTATCCAGGGAGCAGAGCTCGATGCCGTAATACTCCAACGCCTCGCCGGGATCAGCCATGGGTTCGTGGACCAGAACCTCGATGCCGTAAGCTTCAAGCTCGTTGACAATGTCCACCACCTTTGTGTTCCGCAGATCCGGGCAGTCCTCCTTGAAGGTGAGGCCCAGCACCCCGACCCTGGATTGCTTGACGTTCTGACTGGACTGGATCATCATCTTCACGGTCTTTTCCACCACGAACCGGCCCATGTCGTCGTTGATGCGCCTGCCTGCCAGGATGATTTCCGGATGGTAGCCCAGGGATTGGGCCTTGAAGGTCAGGTAATAGGGGTCCACGCCGATGCAGTGGCCTCCCACAAGGCCCGGCGTAAAGGGCAGAAAATTCCACTTGGAGCGGGCCGCCTTGAGCACATTGGTGGTATCGATGTCCATGCGGTCAAAAATCAGGGAAAGCTCGTTCATCAGGGCGATGTTGAGATCCCTCTGGGTATTCTCGATCACCTTGGCCGCTTCTGCCTCTTTGATGGTTTCGGTCCTGAAAACACCGGCTTCAACGATGGCCTCGTAAAGCCGCGCCGTCTTGTCCAGGGTCTCCTGGTCATCCCCGGACACCACCTTGACGATCTTTGTCAGGGTGTGCTCCTTGTCCCCGGGGTTTATGCGCTCCGGAGAATAGCCCACATGGAAATCCTGCTTCCACTTGAAACCGGAATGCTTCTCGAGAATGGGAACACACACCTCTTCGGTCACCCCGGGATATACCGTTGATTCGTAGATGACAACGGCCCCTTTTTTCATGTATTTGCCGGCTGTGACAGAAGAGCTCTCCACAGGACCGAGATCGGGCCGCCTGGCCCTGTCAATGGGGGTCGGCACGGCGATGATAATGAAATCGGCCTTTGAGAGCATTGACGGATCAGTGGTGGGATGGAACCGGGTGGCGCGCTGGAACTCTTTTTGTGAGACTTCGCCGGTGGGGTCCCTGTGCCGTTTGCAATTGTCTACAATGCTCTCTTTCAAATCCAGGCCGATGGTGTCAAACCCAACACCAAAATGAACGGCCAGGGGAAGGCCCACGTATCCCAGGCCGATGACCGCTATTGTACAGTTTTCAAGATCCGTCATGGATATTCGCTCCTTTGTTATTGGCTCGATCACAACTACGGCCACGTCCGCCGGCACTCAAGCCGCCTGACCCCAACCCAAGATGACAGATGTTATGACCAAGCCCATCGATTGTTTGCTCAGTTGTACTGCTTCCCGGGCAGAGACCTTTCCTAACGGCCAAAGGCCCTTATTTTATCGCATATCCCCATGCAGTACGCCCTGGTCTTTTCCTGGCTTGGCCCCTCAACCATCACCCGCAACAGAGGCTGGGTACCGGAATAACGGACAAGAACCCTGCCGTTGCCGTCGAGCTCCCTGCTTACCCGGTTTATCTCGTCTGCGATGGGTTTTATCTCCATGAAATCGGGCCTCGAGGCTTCCACCTCGACATTCATCAGCACCTGGGGATAAACCGTCATGACCCTGGCAAGTTCGGACAGGGGTTTTCCACTGGCTGCCATGACCGACACAAGGCGCAGTGCCGTCAAGATCCCGTCTCCTGTGGTGTGATACCGGGAAAAAATCATGTGGCCGGAATCTTCTCCTCCCATCACAGCACCGGTTTCCGCCATCTTTTCCAGCACTTTCCTGTCTCCCACATCGGTGACAAGACAGTCTATGCCCAGGGATTCAACGGCCTTTAAAAAGCCGATATTGCTCATCACCGTGGTGACAACGCTGTTGTTGTCAAGCCTGCCCTCTTTTTTTGCCTGTTTGGCGCAGATGGCAAGGATCTGGTCTCCTGTGATGCGGGTTCCTGTCTCATCAACGGCAATGAGCCGGTCCGCATCGCCGTCAAATGCCAGCCCCAGGTCGGCTTTGGAGTCCAGGACCCGTTGGGAAAGTTTTTCTGTGTGCTGGGAGCCGCAATTGTCGTTGATGTTTCTGCCGTCGGGGGCACAGAAGATAAACTCCGGGGCAAACAGGGGAGAATCAAACACCAGGGGCGCCACTTCAGAGGCAGCGCCATTGGAGCAGTCCACCACAATTTTCAGGGGGGAAGAAAGTTGAGGAAGAGCGAAACAGCTCTTGAGAAAGGCCGCATACCGGTCTGTGCCATGGGGAAGAGGCCGGATGGTGCCGATATCATCAACGGGTTCCCGGGAAGCATCGACTATTTCTGCTTCAATTCTCTTCTCTTCTTCATCGACGAGCTTGCTGCCGTCCCCCTTGAAGATCTTGATCCCGTTGTCGTAATAGGGGTTGTGGGAAGCCGAAATAACAATGCCGGCGCCGCAGTTCTTGATGTCAGCTGCCAAAAAGGCAACCCCCGGGGTGGGGATCACCCCGGCAACCAGGGCATGGACCCCGCGGCTTGCAATCCCCGCGCACAGGGCAGTTTCAAACATATCCCCGGAAATGCGGGTGTCTTTTCC
>JAWOGI010000262.1:0-5201 GCA_046496975.1 Desulfobacteraceae bacterium
ATTTAATTTTACTCTGACCCCAATTATCCACAACGGTCCTGCCTTCTTGACATGTAAAGACTTACCCACTATATTTATTACAAGTTTTGGCATCCTTCATTTCCCGGTTTACACTTTTTTTATAAAAGTGAAGGATGCCCAAATTTTCTTATGTTTTACGGCATTTATCCTTCGGAAAAAATAATAGTTTATCCATTTAGTTTTTTTAAAAAGATATAATCCGCAGCCAGACCGAAGCCACCCAGGAAAATACCCTGAACTGGCGCCGTTAAAGGATTGAATAATCGAATGTATGGCAAAATCAAAGAGTTTACTGTTAAAGAGTTGAAAGCGTTATTTTCCGATGATCGAGTTAATTATATTGATACTGTTCTTCTCTTTGGTTCAAGGGCAAGTTGCACAGCAAAATTACAAAGCGATTATGATTTTGCCGTCTCTGTAACCCAGGATTTAGATGCTTTGTGGGGGGTTGATGCGAAGTTATGGAAGGATATAGGAGAACTGTTAAATTTAGCAGATACAGATTATGATGTGGTTAATTTACTAAAAGCAGATATTTTTTTAAAAAAAAGCATCAAAGAGAACTATATCGTACTTAAAGGAGATGAACGTGCAGCTAAAAGATTACTTGACACAGACAATTGATATGGCCAATGAAGAGAAGGAAATCTTAGACTGCCTTGCATCAAAACATGAGTTGTCAAAAATAGAGATCAGGGCTGCAAAAAATTCTCTGCAAGTTATTATCGAAAATACAATTGGTAAGGCAAAAAAGATTTTAAAATACTATAATTGCCCTCTTGTTCCCCATAGAAATAAAGATTCAATCTATTTCTTGTATGAAGTTGGTGCGATTGATGATGAAGAGTACCGATCCTTAAGCAGTGCCATTGGTTTCAGGAACAGTATGATTCATGACTACATGCAGTTTAACATTGATGTCTTGTTAAAAATTTTAAAAGAAAAAACATATTTAGATTTTTATAACTTTTTGATCAGTGATATTAATTATGATGATGTGGTTATCAAAAGAATAGAAAATTTTATTGTCTAAATAAGGGGTCAGGCTTTCGTTATTAACATTATCGTGTGCTTTGTGGTTTGATTGTGCTTTTCTGTCCGATAACGTCAATAACAAAAGCCTGACCCCGTTGACCCGCCAAATGTGACGAGCGGCCGATGTTGTGACCAAGCCCTAACGGAAACGGTCCGCCGAGATGGAAAACCGCTTCATGATCTGCTGAAGCGCCTGACGCTCCAGGCCACACCGTTTTGCCGCCTGGGAGACATTCCCGTTGGTAAGGGCCAGTATCCCGTTGATGTAGTCCTGGTTGAACTGTTTCAAAACCCTCTCCTTGGCCTCCCTGTAGGGAAGCTCCTGAACGGCGTCGGAGCAGACATGGTTGACCAATGGAGCTTTTCCCCTGGGCTTGCCCTCCAACGAGACATCGGAACAGGTGATGGTATCGGAACGGCAGTGGAGGATTCCATGGACCAGGGCGTTTTCCAGCTCCCGGACATTGCCCGGCCAGGGCTGCTCCATGAGCTTTTCCACAAGCTGCCGGGAAATCCGCTTTTTATCCCTGTTCAGCTCCCTGCAGTGCTTTTCCACAAGGTGTTCGGCAATGAGGGGGATGTCAACCACCCGTTCCCGCAGGGGGGGCAACTCCAGATCGATCACATTGAGCCGGTAAAAGAAATCTTCCCGAAACTCTCCGCTGGCAATTTTTTTTTCAAGATTCTGGTTGGTGGAAGCAATGATCCGCACATCCACCTTTACCGTTTTTGTGTCACCAAGGGGCTTGATCTCCTTCTCCTGGAGTACCCTCAACAGCTTTGTCTGGATGGAAGGGCCGATATCCCCTATCTCGTCAAGAAAAATCGTTCCCCTGGCCGCCTCCTGGAAAAGCCCTGTTTTGTCTTGCACCGCATTGGTAAAGGCCCCTTTTTTATACCCGAACAATTCGCTTTCCAGAATGTTTTCCGGTATGGCAGGGCAGTGAACAGAGACGAACGGGCCGTTTTTCCTCTGGCTGAGGCTGTGGATGGACTGGGCGGTCAAATCCTTGCCTGTACCGGATTCGCCGGTGATGAGCACGGTGACATCACTTTCCGCAACCATGGAAATCTTTCCATACACCCGCTCCATGGCAGGACTTCTGCCTGTAAGTTTTGAAAACGACCCTGCTTTTTCCCTGTGAAGCTTTTTGTTTTCTTTTAAGAGACGGGTGCGCTCCAGGGCATTTTTCACCTTGAGGATGATCTCGTCCTGGTCAAAGGGTTTGGAGAGAAAATCGTAGGCCCCTGTTTTGATGGCCCTGATGGCCACATCAATACTGCCAAAGGCGGTGATCATCATGATGGTCAGATCTGGATAAAACTCCTTTACATGACCAAGGAGCTCAAATCCGTCCATGCCGGGCATCCTTATATCACAGAGCATGAGATCAAAGTGGTTCCGTTGGAGAAAGTTCTTTGCCTCCTCTCCTGAAAAGGCCATGGTCACCCGGCACGTGAATTCAGCCTCCAGGAGCCGCTTGATCAGACGGGTCATGTCTTTTTCATCATCAACAACAAGAATCTCTGTTTCCATTCAACCTCCGCGGCTCTCGGCCGGAAAAGGAGATCCCGGGCATGGGTAAAAATCGGCAGACCATAAACCCAGGATCATCCTGTTTTATTGTAAAACTTTTGTCAAATCAACGCCATTATATATAATTGATAAGATTTTTTATATACCATTCTTCAAAGAACAATAATCAAATTACAAATTACAAATAATATCCAATAGCCCAATGACAACAATCAACCCTTGAAGCTGCTTTTGCCGTGGTTTGGTCATTGTTTATTGATATTTATTTATTTTTTTGAAATTTGGAATTTGAGCTTGGTCATAACATCGGCGACCCTGAGGTGGGGTCACCTTTTCGTTATTAACATTATCGTTTACTTTATGGTTTGGTTGTGCTTTTTTGTCCGATAACGTCAATAACAAAAGCCTGACCCCGTTGGCACGCCAACTGAAACGAGTGGCCCATTTTATGACCAAGCCCTGGAAATTCATACTATATGGAGGCTATTTTGGAAAAAAATAATTCTGTGGCAATCATTGGTATGGGCGGCATCTTCCCCCGGGCCAATGGACTGAAACAATACTGGAAGCTGCTGTTCAACGGAGAAGATGCCATCACAGCGGTTCCTGAAAAGAGCCACTGGTCTTTAAAGGATTATTTTGACAGGGACCCCCTGGCACCGGATCTCACCTATTGTAAGCGGGGCGGGTTCATACCGGAGATCGCCTTTGATCCTGCAAAATACGGCATGCCCCCCAACAACCTTGACGCCACGGACACATCCCAGCTGCTCGGGCTGCTTGTGGCGGAAATGGCCCTTGAAGATGCAGGGTTTTCCCAGGAAAAAACCTTTAACAGGGAAAAGACCAATATCATTCTAGGGGTGACAGGCACCCAGGAGCTGGTCATTCCCCTGGGGGCCCGCCTTGGCCACCCGGTATGGAAAAAAGCCCTGGAAGAATCGGGGATCTCCCCGGAGAAAACAAGGGAGGTGATCCAGCGGATCTCCGGTGCCTATACCCAGTGGCAGGAGAATTCGTTTCCCGGCCTTCTGGGCAATGTCGTGGCCGGGCGGATCGCCAACCGCCTGGATCTCAAGGGGACCAACTCGGTGGTGGATGCGGCCTGTGCCAGCTCCCTGAGCGCCATCCATCTGGCCGTGATGGAGCTTGTTTCCGGAAAATGCGATTTGTCCGTCACCGGCGGCGTGGACACCCTCAACGATATTTTCATGCACATGTGTTTCTCCAAGACAGGGGTTCTCTCCCACACCAGCGACGCAAAGCCCTTTTCCAGGGATGCCGACGGAACCGTGCTGGGGGAAGGCATCGGCATGGTGGTGCTGAAAAGGCTGGAAGATGCCACACGGGACAAGGACCGCATATACGCCGTAATCAAAGGCATCGGTACCTCCAGCGACGGAAAATCCGGGGGGATATACGCTCCCAGTGCCGAAGGCCAGAAGAGGGCCCTGAGAGCGGCCTACGATGACGCAGGTGTGAATCCGGCCACGGTGGAACTCATCGAGGCCCACGGCACCGGCACCCGGGTGGGAGACAAGATAGAATTCACCGCATTGAAAGGGTTCATGGGAGAGACCAAAAAAGAGTCTTACTGCGCCATGGGCTCGGTAAAATCCATGATCGGCCATGGCAAGGCCGCTGCCGGGGCGGCGGGGATCATCAAATCGGCCCTGGGCCTTTACCACAAAGTGCTTCTGCCCACATTAAAGGCCGACCAGCCTGATCCTGAACTGGCCATTGAAAATTCGTTTTTTTACCTGAACCAGGAGTCAAAACCGTGGATGCCCCGGCAGGATCATCCACGGCGGTCGGGAATAAGCGCCTTCGGGTTTGGGGGGAGCAATTTCCATGCAGTACTGGAAGAGCATGAAAAGAAAAAAAACCATGTCTCCTGGGACGGCACCTTACAGATTGCCGCTTTTTCCTCCGACACCCGGGAAGGGCTCAAAGAGAAACTGCTGGCCTTCAAAACCGCTGTTACCCCCCCAGCAAATGCCGATGCAAGGGAAAGGGCCCAATTGACGGCGTGGCATTCCACCATGAGCCGGGCCGGGCAGGTCATCGCCCTGGAACGTGCTCACGATGAGACCTGGCAGCTTGTGGAACCGGTCGTGGACCGGGCGGACCCGGATGCGGTGCGCAGCCTCCTGAACAGGCTGGAGAATGGCAAGGTCACGGCCTTCGTGGCGGAGACCGTGGTGCAATCCGGAGAAGCCGGTGCAAAGGCCCTGGAGGCATACGGTCTGGACCCGGCGCGAACCCTGGAAGTCTCCCTTCTTATCGGCGATGCGCGAGCGGAGAAGCGGGTCCGGATCGGCAGCATGACGTCGGCCGGTGAGTACTATGCGCGAGACATGAGTGCGCCCCAGGTATTCAGGGTGGACAGCCTGCTGGTGCGGGACCTGGACAAGTCACTGGAAGAGCTTCGGGACCACGAGGTACTGCGGTTCAATCGCAGCGCGGTCACTCAAGTAGAGCTGTCCCGGCCGGGTGCGCAGGCAATAGTCGTCGAGCAGGACACCGCGGGCGTCTGGTCTGTGACGGCTCCCACGCAGCTGGCGGCTCGATCCTGGGAGGTAGACGGTCTGCTCACCGATCTGGAGAG
>JAWOGI010000387.1:0-9655 GCA_046496975.1 Desulfobacteraceae bacterium
CAATGGATAGATATAGGCGGTCCTGACCAGTTTCTGTATGGCTTCCACCAGTTCGTTGATTTCTGAGTCTGCTTCTGGAATCATTCGTTCTCTTGTTTTTCAAAGTGGTAAGGGATCTTCCAAAAAATAATCCACGCATCTTGCTTGTCTTTTTGCCCGTCTCCTGCGTTGCGTCAATGGGACATATTTCATCAATATGCCCCCATTACCGCCTCTTGAAGACGAACAACCCGATCATACAAATTGGCCTGCGCAATATGCGTATATTATTTTCTTACAGATCCCTAAAGGCGTTGACATAAAAATCAGCAATTGTGTATGGGTAAAGTCACCATTCAAATTGACTGCATAAAATTATTAGAACCCGACGATCATAAAGGATCGAAAAAAAATGTCAACAGGTGGAATGTGCTTTTTTAAATTATTTATATGTTAATAATAAGGGGGAACGTGAGGTTTCAGGTGAGGGATTAAGGGGTTATGTTCAGTGTTTTGGCATGTTCTGCTATTTTTTGCCGGGAGGATAGGTAGAGGCCTCTGGCCTGGGAAAGATCTATTTTAAACACTATTTTATAGCGTTCAACAATTTCGTTCAGGTTGTATACCAGCTCCTTTCTGGAGAGATGCCAGTTCAGTTCTGTTAATTCGCTGGCAAATGAGGCGGCGTAGCGTTTGTATTCGGAATCGGTGAGGTTTTTCATGGACCCGGAGAAGAGGTAGACAGGTCTCATTGTTTTGATTATTTTGTCGGGAATCCCCCATTTTTCGGCAATGGTTCTGCCGATTTTTGAGTAGGACATGCCAAGGATCGACCTGGATGCGGTTTCTTTGGTAATCGACTGTTTTTTAGCCGTCTGTTCTATTTTGATCTCTTTTTCCGGAAAGAAAAACAGTGTGATATACTCCCCCAGGTTAAAGAGCATGGCGGAAATCTGGAACTCTTCATAATTTTTAAGCCCCTGGCTATAGGCAAGATCCCTGGCAATAATGCTTCGCATGAAGCAGCCAAGGGCTTTCTGCTTGAGCCTCTGGCTGGTGGAGATCTGCTGCATGAATTCAAAGAGCTTCAGGTTTGCCGCTGTCTGGTGGATCAGGTCTGTGCCCAGAACAATCAATGCTTCGGAAACAGTGCCAATCCCTTTCTGGTTGAAATGGCCGTAAAACGACGAGTTTGCAAGTTTTATCAATTTTGAGGTCAGGGCAATGTCTTTGAGGAGAACCCCTGCAATTTCATGGGCAGAGGCGTAACGCATCTCCAGAATTTTGTTCAGTTCTTCAATCTGGCCTGAAAATGAAAGAAACGAATCGGTTTCTTCGATTTTTTCAAGGATAAGCTCAACAATGGGTCTGTCTGGTGTTTCTTGGTCAGGATGGTTTTGAACGGACGAAAGATCTATCATGTCCAGTTCTATTCCTTCGTGGGGTTTGCTGCAGGATGCTTTCACCGTTACACTTGACTCCTCTGGTGTGAAAAATGCCATTATGAGGGCTTGATCATAACATCGGCCACCTTGGGGTGGGGTCAGGCCTTGGTCATAACTTCGGCCAAATCTTTTGAGTCAATGATATGCATCGGTAAAGGACCTTGTCAAGGGAAAAACAGTTAACATATAAATAGGCCCGGGTTATGATCAGAGCCGATAAAAAAACTTGCATGGTACCCCGTTCTAGGCTAATACTAAATAAGGGTCTGGATGATTCTGGTCTGCCAAAAGAGGGCTTGATCATAAGGGATCTAAAAGAAAATAAGATCCACCCTCCGGCTTCTCATCCGGGTTGCGGCCATGGGCACATATTCCGGCCAGGTTCGCCGATCCGTGAAAGCTTAACCGGGTGCTGATTGCCCGATCATCTATGCACCCTTAAATCCGGCATGGCAAAGCCTTAATGGAACAGAGCAGGTGTGATGAAACAGCAGGACACAATTGACCGCCGCCTGGAGGAAATCGATCAAAACCGGGCCTCTTTTTTTCAATACAACCATTTCAGACTGCAGCAGGCCATTGATAAACTGCCCGAAAGAAAAAAGGAAATTTTTAAAAAAATTCCTTTTCTCATCCATGTGAACCGCTCAGGTGTTCCAGGCTTTGTCAAAGATGAAAACGTCGGCGGTATATGGAACTTTGAGCAGTCATTCTTTTTCAGGCAGGTGGCTTTGGGGGCTTCGGTCCGGTCTGTTACGGCAGAATTTCCCGCAGTCCAGGGGCTTTACCACATCGGCAGCCTGGGTACCCTGACCCAGTCAAGGGGGTCGGATTTTGACTACTGGGTCATTGTGGATGAAAAAAAGCTTTCCCCCAGACAGCACACCTTCCTTGACACCAAATTAAAGAAAATTCAGAAATACTGCAGGGATAATTATCACCAGAAGGTGACCTTTTATATCCACGATTCTGAAAAGATCAAACACAACAATTTTGTTCCCCTCTATGGAGAAAACCTCTCCATCGCCCCGGGAGGGCTTCTCAAGGAAGAGTTCTACAGGACGTTTATCCTCATAGCCGGAAGGGTTCCCCTCTGGTCGGTAGTGCCGCCGGGTCTGGCAGACGGGGAATACGATTCCCTGGCAGAAGATGTTTTTGCATCGGGCCGTTTCGGCGATGAGTTCCTCGACCTTGGCAATCTTGCCGCCATTGATCAAACCGAGCTGGCCAGGGGAGTGCTGTGGCATATCTCCAAATCAAGAAATGATTCGGCAAAGGCTTTGATCAAGGCTTCCATGGCGGCCAGTTATTGTCTTGGCGGAAAGGAGAAAGCCGGTATGCCCTGTGATATCATAAAAAAGTGGTATCTCTCTTCCAATGAATTCGAGGGATCGGCAGATTCGTACATCCTTCTGTTCAACAGGGTTATCCGGTTCTACCAGGAGAGGGGGGATTCAAAAGGACTGGATCTGATAAGGCTTGCGATCTTTTTTCGATTGTGCGGATACCCTTTTGTTGCCCCTCCGTCAGACCCTTTTGAAAAAAAGGTCCTTGGAAAATATATCCGGGAGTGGCACCTGGATAAAAAAAGAGTGAAAAAGATGCTTGCCTATCAGCAATGGCCGGAAGGGGAAAAAACCATTCTCGAGGGAAGATTCATAAACGGGTTGGCCTATTTGTACAATCTTTTAAACAAAACAGTGCTTGCCGATACTGATCTCTCTGCCAGGGCCCGGAATGAGGTGACCATATTAAAAAACAAAACCATTGAATATTTAACGGAGAAGCCCGGTAAAATACCCAGGTGCTCGGTTTACCTGAAAACCAGGCGTTTCAAAGAGTTTGTCATTTCCGGGAAAAGGACCGGAAACGGGAAAATCACCTGGTCTCTCTCCTCCGGCAAGGTTTTTCTCTATTCCCATGGTGGTCTGTTCCGGGTCATGGGGTGGCTCATGGCCAATCAGCTGTATACCCACATGTTTTCCTCTATTACCATTGATTTTTCGGTGAAGGTCTACGACAGTTTAAGCAGGCCGGTGGATTCTGATGGGTTTTACCTTGCCCTGCAGCCCTGGCCCCAGCTGTCCGACCCCTTTTTTGCCGGGGAACCTTTCTGGCAGCGAATGGTGGTCCTCCTCGTGTGTGAAGGCCGGGGTTCCGAAACAGTAATAAAAAAGAGTGAGTTTCTCATGAAAAATTCATGGGGAGAGCTGTTCCATGATTCCCTGGAATTTGACGGTGTTGAAAAAAACCAGGAGAGATGTTATACCATTGCCGAGAGGATAGCTCAATACACTGCAGAGGGATTTAAGTTTTTTCTCTTTCAATTGAGCGACACTCCCGTGGAGGCCTTTTCCGACACCATCAGGGAGTTTTTTGAACTGATCTCCGCCACCGGCAAAGGCATGGATGTGAATTTTGAAAAAAAGAAACCGTATCTGGATCTGTTATAAATGACTGGAAAGATGAAGCAGGAGCAGTTTCTGCTGGTGAACGACAGCCAGGAGGAACTCAAGCGGCTGGCCGCCATGTTGAACCAACTCGGATATGGCAACGTACACCAGGCCATGGGTGCTGACAACGCGTGGTACCGCATGAAGACCTCCAACGTGGCATGCATTGTCTGTGCTTACACAATGGAGGAGATGTCCGGGCTTGCCTTCCTGAAAATTGTCCGGGCTGAAAAAAAATATGCCGATATTCCTGTTTTTTTAATAGACCCGTTTTTTACCAAGATCAAGGTGGCCAGGGCAGGTCAGGCTGGTGTTACCGGGCTTCTGGTCTCTCCTGTGGACCTGGAGCGCATGGAAGGCAAGGTGGTTGCATCCCTTGATGCCGTTGGCAAGGACCCTGCCGTCAAAGAGGCCAGGCGCAGTGTTGAGCGCGGTACCGCCCTGATCAACCAGGGCCGTTATGAACAGGCCCTGGAGGTGTTCACCGCTTTGGTGAGCCAGCAGGAGAACCCGGAGTACTACTACAACATCGGTTATATCAAAACCGTCCAGGGAAAACATGCCGAAGCCATCGACGCCTTCCGGCAGGCCACCCAGCTCAACGCCCTGTTTGCCAAGGCCTACGAAGAGATGGGCAGGGTGTTCCGTGCCCTTGGCAGGCCCAAGGAGGCTGATGAGAGCATGCAGCAGGCCGCAGAGATTTACCTGGACAAGGACAAGCTTGGCAATGCCGAAGATATCCTCAATGAGATCCTGGATTCGGGTTCCCAATCCCTCAACGTCTTTAACACCCTGGGGGTTATCTACCGGAAAAAGGGCGATTTTGAAACCGCTTTAAAACACTATAAAAAGGCCCTCAAGGTCCACCCCGACGAAACCTATATCTTCTACAACATCGGCCGGCTCTACCTGGACATGAAGGACACGGTCCGTGCCAGGGACTATTTCCAGCGGGCCGTGGATCAGGACCCCGATTTTGAAGAGGCCAGGCATGTGGTGGCCGCCATAGACCGGGGCGCCATATAACCACCTTCGGTTGCTGCCGGCGCACCACGACTTTCCTATAACGGCCATGCCCTGCGGGCACAACAAAACATGGGTCGTAGACGCGGAGCCAACGCCGCCAACGGCAATGATCGGGGGTGAACTGCCCGGGTCAGGTTCTTTCGATGATCACAGCCGTGCCCTGACCGCCGCCGATGCAGGCATTGGCACATCCCAGCCGGCCGTTCTCCTGTTCCAGTATCCTGGCAAGGGTGCCGGCAATCCTGATGCCGGTGGCGCCAAGGGCGTGGCCCAGGGCAATGCCTCCCCCCTTTATGTTGACCCGGTCGGGATCGATGGTGAAGTGCTGGATGCAGTTTAACGCTACGATGGCAAAGGCTTCGTTGATTTCCCAGAAATCGATGTCCGACGGCTGAAGTCCGGCTTTTTCCAGGGCCATCTCTGTGGCCGGCACCGGTCCCTGCCCCATGATGGTGGGATCCACCCCTGCAAACCCGATGGACCGTATGGTTGCCAGGGGTGTTATCCCTTTTTTTTCTGCCGCCTCCCTGGACATGAGCAGCATGGCACCAGCCCCGGCATTGAGGGGAGAGGAGTTGCCCGGGGTGATCACCCCGTTTTTTTTAAAAACAGGTTTCAAGCCTGCCATGGTTTCCAGGGAGGCATTTTCCCTGACATTCATATCCCTTGTTACCGGCTTGTCGGCCAGGGCAGGGGTGATGGGCAATATCTCCCCGTCAAAAAACCCCTGCTGGATCGCTTGCCAGGCAAGCTGGTGGGAGCGCACACTCCATTGATCCATCTCCTCTCTGGTAATGTCGGTTTGGTCAAAGAGTTTTTCCGCTGTCAGCCCCATGTTCATGGTGGTGGCAAGCTCCCAGTGGCGGTATTTTTCCAGGGTTGACAGATCCGGGTGGAGTTTCAATACTCCCTGGTCAAAAAGAAATGGACCCATGGGGACCCGGGTCATGTGCTCCATCCCCGTTGCCAGCACCGTATCGGCAAATCCCGTGGCAATTTCCATGAAGCCTGTCTGGAGGGCTGCCATGCCTGATCCGCACTGCTGGTCAATGAACTTTGCCGGAACATCCCTGGAGATGTTGGCCAGGAAAAGGGGGGTGCGGCCGCCAAAGGTCCATTGTTCGGTGACGCCCATGGCTGACCCCACAATAAAATCGTCCAGCTCCCTGGAATCGGTTCCTGTTTTTTCAAGAAGGCTGCCAACTACCCTGGCTAAAATCTCATCGGCCCGCATGGTCCCAAAAACATCCTTGTCAGGATTTTTGGGGTTTGATCTTGACTGGGCACTTCGCAAATACCCTGCTATCACAACTTCCTTCATTTTTTGTCGCTCCTGGTTAAAGTTTTGTTGAAAATCAATGGTTTCATTTTTTCCGTTTCATGAATCAGACGTCTCTGCAGCAATTATCAAGAATTTATTCCATGATGATAATTTTTTAGCAAATTATCAAGCAAAAATTAATTGGGGTCAGAGTAAAATTAAATATCATGGCGTCAAGTAAACCCGAAGCATTGGAAAAGGGGGGATGTAAGGCCAAGAAATTCACGCTAAATTTTTACATCTGTCCATCTGCATCTGTCATATTTGGTCATAGCGAGGTCTATCGAGGTCTGAATTTTTAGAATAATACAATGTTTAATTTTAATTTTACTCTGACCCCATTTATACTGGTAGTCCCGGTCCAATACGGCTCTGGATTCGCCCAAGGGTCAGAACCTGGTGCATGTGAAAATGGGGTCAGGCCTGCATTATTGTCATTATCCTATAGGGCTTGGTCATAACATCGGCCAACCTGGGTGGGGTCAGGCTTTCGTTATTAACATTATCGTGTACTTTATGGTTTGACTGTGCTGTTTTGTCCGATAACGTCAATAACAAAAGCCTGACCCCGTTGGTCCCCCAAATGTGACAAGTGGCCGATGTTATGACCAAGCCCGTACGTTATATTGCTCCACAAATAAAACAGCAGGATGTGCCATCTGCACACCGCCTGAAAATTGATAATGCAGAATGTGCCTCCAACCAACACGTCCTCCCTTTCTATTGATCAAAAAATCATTGTATGATCTCTATACGTTTGGTATCTTCTTTGTAGATACATCATTGGCGTGGACAGGAGGTTATATGCTGACAAAAGTACAAAAATGGGGTAATAGTTTAGCCATTAGACTCCCAAAATCATTTGCCCAGAATATTCATCTTGGAAAGGATGATAACGTAGAGGTCTTGCATTATTCTGCCCGGTTACAAATACGGCTAAAGGATACCCTTTTGAAGTTTTAATTCCTCCTGAGCTTGGTGTCACAGGAGTGATTCTTGCTGATCAGGTGAAGAGCTTTGACTGGAGGACAAGAAACACGGATTTTATAGGAGAAGCTCCTGAATCAACAATTATGGAAGTATTAAAGAAATTGCATACTTTACTATCACCAGCTAAAAGGCCACTATGATGGCACATAACCGCTTCACCGCAGACGTGAAAAAGTCTTGCTCCTATTGTCGCACAGCTTTTTACGCTGTAGGCTCCCAATCAGAATAAAACCGCCCATATGTCTTGTCTTTTAAGCCGTCTTCTTCAGACATAGTGCGACAGGGAGACAGCATGAAATATCAGTCCCCCTACACCATCTCCCCTGAGCTTCTGAACCGGGTCGCCGGGATCAGCGAGGCCATCGGAAGGCTGACTGTACTCACTGATCGAGGGAGAGCGTTGCAGCTGCGGCGCATCAGCCGTATCCGCACCATTCACTGCTCGCTGGCCATTGAGGGCAGAGGGCAACACCCTGAGTGAGGCGCAGATCACTGTGATTCTGGAGGGCAAGCGGGTCATTGCTCCGCCCCGCGAGGTTCAGGAGGTGAAAAACGCCCTGGCCGTTTACGACCGGTTCGACACCTGGAAGCCCGAAGCGGAAAAAGACCTGCTGGAGGCTCACCGAATTCTGATGTCCGGCTTGGTCGACGGGGCGGGCATTTACCGGCGCGGTGGCGTCGGAGTGGTGGCGTCGGAGTGGTGGCGTAGGAGTGGTGGCGTAGGAGTGGTGGCGTAGGAGTGGTGGCGGAGCAGCAGGTGATCCACATGGCCCCGCCCGCTGAACGGGTGCTCCATCTGATGGCCGACCTGTTCGGCTGGCTGGCTTCAACCGACGCACACCCGCTCATTGCCAGCTCGGTCTTTCATTACGAATTCGAATTCATCCACCCCTTCGCCGATGGTAACGGTCGAATGGGTCTAATTGGGGTCAGAGTAAAATTAAATATCATGACGTCAAGTAAACCCGAAGCATTGGAAAAGGGGAAATGTAAGGCCAATAAATTTATGCTAAATTTTTACATCTGTCATATTTGGTCATAGCGAGGTCTGAATTTTTAGAATAATACAATGCTTGAGTTTTCGGAAAACAATTTTTGACTTTTGTTGTGTTTTATGAACCGTCAGTGTTTTCAAGGGTTTCTGTGTTTTTATTTTTTATAGTGCTGGAATAAGGTCGTCCTTAGAATACAAACTATAAAAAGGTTAATGAGTATAACTCATTGAAAACGCGGCAGTCCATAGTTCTTTAAAAAAGTCAAGTTAAAAAATCCGAAAACTCAAGTACAATGTTTAATTTTAATTTTACTCTGACCCCATTTATAAAAGGTATAAAAATGTCTGTGATTGAAGAAACCTTAAAGGGAACATTCGGATTTAAAACATTCAACCCCGGCCAGCGTCAAGTGATAGAAAAGATCGCAGCCGGTAATTCAGCTGCGTCCATTTTCCCCACAGGCGCAGGGAAATCCCTTTGCTATCAGCTGCCTGCGATCCTTGAACAGGGGATGACCCTGGTTGTTTCCCCGCTTTTATCCTTGATGAAAAATCAGATTGATTTTTTGAAATCGAAAAATATCCCTGCTGCGAAACTTGATTCCGGGATGAGTGCCCAGGATTACCGGGAGACGCTTGAAGCGGCCCGGACTGGACAATTGAAGATCATGATGATTGCTGTGGAACGGTTTAAAAATGAAAGGTTCAGAACCCAGCTCAGGCAGATGAATGTATCCTTGCTTGTGGTTGATGAAGCCCATTGCATATCTGAATGGGGCCACAATTTCAGACCGGATTATCTTAAAATTCCTTTGTATCAAAAAGAATTCGGAATTAAAAAGGCCTTGTTGCTGACGGCCACCGCAACACCGGCGGTCATTGACGACATGTGTGAAAAATTTGCAGTCAGCCGGGAAAATGTCGTGAAAACGGGTTTCTACAGGGAAAATCTGTTTCTTCGCATACGCCCTGTGGCTGAAGAAAAAAAAGACGCGCTGCTTCAGGAGGTCCTGGCAGGAAACCCTGCCGGCCCGACGATTGTCTATGTGACCCTGCAAAAGACAGCGAACCGGATCACCCAGATGCTCAAAAACAATGGCCTGGATGCAGCGGCATATCATGCAGGAATGAAAAATGAGGATCGGGAAGCGGTTCAAAATGATTTTATGGCCGGGAAAACCGGGACTGTCGTCGCAACAATTGCATTTGGAATGGGGATTGATAAAGAAAACATTCGAAAAGTGATCCACTATGACCTGCCAAAATCCATTGAGGGGTACAGCCAGGAAATCGGCAGGGCAGGCAGGGACGGCAACCCGTCTCTGTGCTGCCTTTTTGGAAATAAAAACGGGGTGCCGGTCCTGGAAAATTTTGCATACGGCGATACCCCTGATCTTGAGGGCATCCGCCGGGTACTGGAGGATATCAGCCGGTCTAAAGGTCATCT
>JAWOGI010000031.1:0-4569 GCA_046496975.1 Desulfobacteraceae bacterium
GGGGCTTGGTCATAACATCGGCCATCCTGGGGTGGGGTCAGGCTTTCGTTATTAACATTATCGTGTACTTTATGGTTTGATTGTGCTTTTTTGTCCGATAACGTCAATAACAAAAGCCTGACCCCGTTGGCCCGCCAAATGTGATGAGTGGCCGATGTTATGACCAAGCCCCACAATGGCTTCCTTTCCCAATGAGGAGAAAAAGTGAAACTGATTTTTACAGATCTGGATGGTACTCTTCTCGACCACGACACTTACAGCTTCGATGAAGCCAAAGACGCCCTTTGCCTGCTGAAAGAGAACAATATTCCTGTTATTATCAACAGCAGCAAGACAAAAGCCGAAATCCTGGGGATCAGAAACGCCTTGGGTATTGATCAAAGCCCGTTCATCGTCGAGAATGGCGGTGGCATATTCTTCCCCGGCCATTTTTCCTTTGAAGATCTAAAACAGAGGGACGGTTTTTATCTCTGGAAAATCGGCAAATCCTATGAGAAGATTCTGGCGTTTTTTGAAAAAGTGAAAGAGAGATACCACATGGTCGGTTTTCATCAGATGGATGTGGATGAGATTGCAAAACAAACCAATCTTTCCTTTAAACAAGCGCAACAGGCAAAGGAAAGGAACTTTTCAGAGCCGTTTACACTGGGGAGGCCAAAGCTGCTCAAAGAGCTCACCTGGGAAGCCCGGGCAGAGAACTTGCATGTCACAAGGGGGGGGCGGTTTTACCACCTGATTTCAAACAGGCAGGACAAAGGCGTTGCGCTTTTGAAAACAAAAGCGATTTATGAAGCAATGCGCAAGGAAAAGGTTGAGACAATAGCCCTCGGGGATGGAGAAAACGATTATTCCATGCTTTCCAATTGTGATCATCCGGTACTGATACCCACCACCGGCGGTGAGTACCATAACACAACGATCGCCGGTCACATCAAAGCCGGAGATCCCGGCCCGAAAGGCTGGAACAGGGTTGTAAAGGAGTTGATTTATGCCTGAAAAAGAGATATTTGACATTTTCAACGCATCGGTATCCGCAGTGCTTCCTGAAAATGCAATCAAAAACAGTCTGTCGGTCAACGCCGATATACTGTCCATCGACGGTACGAGATATGATCTTAACCCCTATAAGAACGGCTGTCTGTTTGGTGTGGGCAAAGCCTCCATCGATATGGCAAAACAGACGGAAAAGATTGTCGGCCCCTTTGTAAAGCACGGGTTTGTGGTGGGGACGAAGGAGAGTGATTTAAAAAACGTTGACTCGTTTCTTTCCGATCATCCGGTCCCTTCAAAAAGAAGCGTTGAGGCGGGACGAGAGCTGAAAAAAAGGATGCAATCCCTTTCCAGGGAGGAGTTTTTTATTTTTCTCCTTTCCGGAGGCGCGTCCAGCCTGGTCGAGATTCCCAAAACAGGGGTGACACTTTCGGATATCCAGAATACGACAAAAACGCTTCTGGCCAGCGGTGCGGACATCACCCAGGTGAACATGATAAGAAAATCGCTGTCGGATTTAAAAGGCGGGGAACTTGCCGGTGGTATAAAAGCCAATGGTGTTGTTGTGGTGATATCGGATGTTGTCACCGGCGAAATCGAGGCCATCGGGTCGGCCCCCATGTTCGATGGCAATCTTCCGACCAAAAGGGATATCAACACAATCATCGATCAATACGGCCTGAACGACAGGGTATCGAAGAAGGTTCTGGAGGTGATCCAGCAGTATGAGCCACGGGAAAGTAAAAGAGCCTTTCCCCACCACATTATTGTTGACAATCAAACCGCACTGGATGCGGGGAGAAAAGAAGCGGCACGCCTTGGGTACAAAACCATTGCCGCACCTTTTCAGCTCGGGGGGGAGGCAGCGGACATGGCCGAAAAAGTGGCCGCCTATGCCGTGGATCTGCAGAAAAACAGCGCAAACGAAAAGATCTGTGTGCTCATGGGCGGTGAAACCACCGTAACACTGAAAGGGAGGGGAACCGGCGGCAGAAATCAGGAGTTTGTGCTTGCCATGATGAAAGCACTGAAAGGCAAAAAGGGAATCGCCTATTTTTGCGGGGGCACAGACGGGATTGACGGAAACAGCCGGTATGCCGGGGCCTTTGGAAGCTGGAAAACCTATGAACGGTCGGTACAAAAAAACCTGGATCTCAATTTCCACCTGAAGAACAATGATTCAACCCCCTTTTTTGAAAAGGCCGGCGGCGTATTGGAAACAGGATACACCGGAACCAATGTTGCCGATGTCGGAATATTGATCATAGACCCAACTTGCTGAGCTGCTGTTCTACAGGAAGCGGAAAACTTGATCATCGAGTTAAAGGAGAAGAGTATGGGTGATTTTTTTCAGAACGGAGTCGTCACGACACTTCAGGACTTCAGGATAAGAGAATATGAAGATCTGGACCAAAAAATGAAAAATCTGTCCAAAAGAAGAAATATGGTTTTGATCCTTCCCGCCCTTTACAGCGAGTTTGAAACACCTGCCATGACGAGAATTGTAGAGGAGTTGAAGGAGGTCTCCTATCTTTACAAAATTGTTCTGGGGCTGGACGATGCCACAAAAAAGCAATTTGAGCATGTCAAACAGATAATGTCCGAGCTGCCTTCAAGGGTGGATATCCTGTGGAATGACGGTGACAGTATATCCCCCCTGTATGACGAAATTGCAGCGGCCGGGTTTACCAGTGCAGACATCCGGGGGAAGGGAAGAAACGTGTGGATGTGCATAGGGTACACCATGACAGATCCAAATGCCTATGCCATTGCGGTCCATGACTGTGACATCGCCAATTATAAAAAGGATATGGTGGCAAAACTCCTCTACCCCGTGGTTCACCCGGCACTGGATTATGAATTCAACAAGGGATACTATTCAAGGGTAGACAACGGTTTGAACGGAAGGGCCACAAGACTTTTTTATACACCGCTGATCAGGAGCCTGAAAAAGGTTGTGGGCAGCAACGCCTATTTGGAATACATGGACAGCTTCCGGTATGCTTTGTCCGGAGAGTTTGCTTTTATCAGGCCCATGGCCCGGGGCATCAGAATCTCGCCGACCTGGGGGCTTGAAGTCTCCACCCTGAGCGAGGTTTATGAAAATACAACGGTAAACCGGATATGCCAGACAGAGATCGCCGATAATTTCACGCACAAACACCAGGGGCTTTCCGATATCTCCAGGATGGCAGGCGATATCGCCCAGACCATTTTCAGGATTTTAAGCCAGCAGGGGGTTGTTTTCAGCGAGGCCATTTTTAAATCCCTGACCTCAACCTATGTCAATGAAGCGATCCGGACCATTACAAAATACAATGCCGTTTCAAAGATAAACGGGCTTGATTACAACAGGGGAGAGGAGATACGGGGGGTGGAATCGTTCACCTCTCTGCTGACAGATGCCTCCGAGGCATTTTTAAAAGACCCGCTTGGGGTGCCGGCCTTGTCTTCCTGGGTTACGGTCAGGGGGGTTTTACCTGAATTTGCCGACAAGCTGGAAGCCGCTGTCCAGGCTGACAACAGAGAATAAAGATTCCTTTGGAACACACGATGCCCGACAATGAAATTTACCGAAAAATCTATTCCAGCATAGAAGAGTTGCCCACGATTCCTGTTGTCACCGTCAAACTTGTAAAGGCCTTTGAGGACAAAAACTATAACGCGGCAAGTATCGCAAAACTCATCTCATCGGATGCTTCCCTGACATCAAAGATTCTCAAAATTGCAAATTCAGCTTACTACGGCTTTCAGCGGCAGGTCTCTTCTCTGCAGTATGCCGTTGCGCTTCTGGGGTTCAATATGGTCAAGTCGCTGGCCCTTTCCCTGGGTGTGATCACCTCATTGCCCGACAGTCCGGGCTCCAGGTTTTTTAACCCGGAAAAGCTGTGGCTCCACAACATTGCTGCGGCAACCGTCATGGAAAGCATAAGAACAAAGGTGAAGGGCGTTCCACAGGAGAGTCCCCTGTTTGTCATCGGTATACTCCATGACACCGGAAAAATCGTTCTTGACCAGTTTTTCAACGAAAAATTTGCCGCTGTACTGGAGAGTCTCAATACGGATACGTCCCAGGAGCTTCACATCAAGGAAAAAAGCATTATCGGCTTGGACCATTGTGAAGTCGGCGCCATGCTGTTTCAGCGGTGGCATTTCCCGGAAAACATTGTGACCCCGATAAAACTTCATCACAGCAGGGAACGGTTTGATTCCCCCCTGGGTGTTGAAATATCGATCCTGCGTATCGGGAATATCATTCCCCAGCAGGTCGGCATGGGCAGCGACGGCAATGCTGTACCACCAGAGATAAGCGGCTATGACCTTGAAAACACCGGCTTGTCCGAAAAGGAAATTGAAACACTCCGGCAGGAACTCATGGAAAAACAGGAAGGCATCAAGGCCTTTCTAAGCTGATCCCCATCCAAACATTCGAAACTTAAGCTCTCAAGTTTTGAGTTCATGTTTTTTAACCTTTAGCCGCTTTTATCAACAATCTGGTCGTCCATGACCCTGCCCAGAAACTGCCGGGTCCGTTCATGGACCGGCCTGGAAAAAAAATCCTGGGCATTGTTCTTTTCC
>JAWOGI010000055.1:0-5892 GCA_046496975.1 Desulfobacteraceae bacterium
CTCCCCGGCATACAACCACCTGGAAGAGCTGCCGTGGCCGGCCCTGGACCTGGTATCCCGCCTGACCTATGCCCCGGTCATGACCTCCCGGGGATGCCCCTTCGCCTGCGACTATTGCGCCTCGTCGTTTCTCCAGCCGGATTTCCAGCAGAGGTCCCCCGATTCGGTGTTTCAGGAGATCCGGCACTGGCATGTCAACCACGGGGCTGCCAATTTTGCCTTTTACGATGACGCCCTGCTGGTCAACCAGGAGGCCCTTGCCCTGCCCCTGTTTGAAAAAATCATCGCATCGGGCATGAAAATCGCCTTTCACACCCCCAACGCCCTGCACATAAGGGAGATCACCAGGCAAAACGCTGCTTTGATGTTCAAGGCGGGCTTTCACACCATCCGCCTGGGACTTGAGACAGCGGATTTCTCCCCGTCAAGGCGCCACGACGGAAAGGTCGCCGGGAAGGAGTTCACGGCGGCCCTGGACCATTTGAAAACCGCCGGCTTTGACAGCAGTCAGATCGGGGCCTATCTCTTGTGCGGACTGCCGGACCAGAACCTGTCCGAGGTAAAGGCCTCTGTTTTGGCCGTCAAAGAACACGGCATCACACCGGTGCTGGCCTATTACACCCCCATCCCCCACACCCCCATGTGGCAACGGGCCGTTGAACAGTCCCGGTTTGACCTTGAAAAGGATCCGGTATTTACCAACAACGCCCTGTTTCCCTGCCTTGACAAAGGAATGGAGACAAAGTCAATTTCCCGATTGAAAAATCTTTCCCCATGACATACTATGTGAAAGCTGTCAGCCGTCAGCCCTCAGCCGTCAGTACTCAGTACTCAGTTTCCAGTAAATTCCTGCTGGTTATTGTCGGGCCGACGGCTTTCATTATTTGTTGTGATGCTGGTGCATCATTGGGGGGGCATGAGAAAGTCGTGGTGCGCCGGCAGTCCCATATAACCGGCATGGCCGGTCCATGGTCATGGAATCGGCCACAACGAAAATTGAAACGCCGCCAACGGCAAGGCTCTATCGAGCGTTTCTTATAACGGCCATGAGCAGCATGCTCACAACAAAGGTAGGGTCGTAGACGCGGAGCCAAGCCGAATTAGAGGCAGCCGGTCCGGGTTTTGCCCGTAGCGGTTTTGAGCGGTAGCTGTGAGCATGGATGCTCTAAACAGCTGCCGCTCACCTCGGAGCAGCCCATGGACGGGCTGCGTGACTCGCAGAGGAGCCCTGGCTCCATGAGCGGAGGGCAAAACCCGGATCGGCTGCCGGCGCACCACGACTTTCATATAAAAAAAACGCCTGAGACAGGGAGAATGCTTCGTTGATGCCGGGGTTGTTTTTATCACCCTTGAAAAAGAACACATAAAAAAACGGTCTGAAAACCATGTTTCAATTTTTCTTTAAAAAAAAGAACAGAGTCGAGTCACTTATCTACGGCTACCTGGAGAATTTCCGGCTCACCCGGGAGAATTTCAGCAAGGCCGTTGAGTCGTGCATTGCTGAAACCTATTGTGAGCAGTTCAATTTTCTCATCGACCAGACCCACAAATACGAGTCCAAGGCCGATGATATCATCGACGAGATCAACGACCTTATGTACGGCAAGGTGCTGATTCCCGATTCCAGGGGGGATATCATGCACCTTCTCATATCCCTGGACAAACTCCCCCATCTTTTTGAAAAGGTTCTGTTCATGATGAAATACCAGGGTATCGTCATCCCCCGGCAGCTGGTCATGGACATTCAGGATCTGCTGCGCATCAGCCTGGAGTCCTGTGAACTGCTCTCCAGGCAGGTCACTCTTTTTTTAAAAAACCAGGCCGGTATCCGCTCCCTTTTAACCACCATTGACAACAATGAGAGTCATTGCGACCACATCGAAAGACGCATCATCAAAAAAATCTTCGATTCAGAGATTGACAATTTCCTGAAGCTTCAGCTGAAAGAGCTGGTGCTCACCATGGGAGACATCTCCGACCAGACAGAGCGGGTGGCAAAACGGGTGAACATCCTCAGCCTGAAAAGGCGGGTGTAATGTTCTCCCTGTTGGGCGGTCTCTTTCTTGGATGGTCCCTGGGCGCCAATGATGCGTCCAACATCTTCGGCTCAGCGGTGTCATCCAAAATGATCAAGTTCCGGACAGCGGCCCTGCTGGCATCGATCTTTGTGGTGCTGGGCGCCCTTGTGTCGGGCCGGGCCGGCATTGACACCCTCAAAGGGCTGACCACCTTTGATATTTCCCAGGCCGTTGTTTCATCTTCTGCCGCGGCGGTAACCGTGACCCTCATGACGGCTCTCAAGCTCCCCGTGTCAACCTCCCAGGCCGTTGTGGGGGCCATCATGGGCATCGGTGTTATCAACAACCAGCTGAACTTTTCAGGGCTCGGCAAGGTGGTGCTCTGCTGGTTCAGCACCCCTGTGGGAGGGGCGGTCATTGCCTTTATTTTCTACAGGGCCCTGGCCTTTCTCTTTAACCATTTGAAAATTTCACTGTTCGATTTTGACAATCTTTTGCGGGCAGGGCTTGTGGTTTCAGGCTCCTACGGTGCATACGCCCTGGGGGCAAACAATGTGGCCAATGTAACAGCGGTGTTTGTGGGGGCGGGGATGCTGACGGTCTTTTCCGCAGCCCTCATCGGCGGTCTGAGCATTGCCCTGGGCATTATCACCTACTCACGGCCCGTGATGGAGACGGTGGGGAAAAGGCTTGTCGCCCTGGACCCCTTTTCCGCCCTGGTGGTCTCCCTCTCCCTTGCCGTCACCATTCACATCTATACCCTTGTCGGGGTTCCGGTTTCCAGCTCCCAGGCGGTCATCGGCGCTGTTCTCGGCATCGGAGTGGTCAAGGGATCAAGCACGGTGAGCCGGAAAACCCTGAACCATATTCTCCTGGCCTGGTTTCTCACCCCGGTGGTGGCCTGTTTTATCGCCATTGCCATGACATTTGTCTCCCGGCTAAAGTACGTGGTCTAATAAATGAATAAATGGGGTCAGAGTAAAATTAAATATTGTGTTGTGACGTTCATGCATAGGGAATGATAACCAATCATGATCCAGCTACCGGATAAATGCCTTGGGAAAAACCTCTGATTTGTGTATTTAATTTTACTCTGACCCCATTTATTCATTTATTTAAAAAAAAAGGAGCAGCATTGCATGAACGAGTATGAAAGGTTTCACCGGGCCGCCTCGGATCCTGCCGGGGTGGCAAAGCAGGTCAAGGCCAAACAGAGAGAGACCATGGGGTATTTCTGTTCCTACGCCCCGGAGGAGCTGATATACGCCGCCGGATTCCACCCCATGCGGCTTTTTTCCCGGCACGGCGAACTGCTGCTTGCCGAGAGCCATCTGCAGTCCTACTGCTGCTCCCTGGTGCGAAACCTCCTGGAACAGGCCCTCTCCGGCAGGCTGGACTTTCTCTCCGGCGCTGTGTTTCCCCACACCTGTGACTCAATGCAGCGTCTCAGCGACATCTGGCGGCTCAACACAAATTTTGCCTTTTTTTCCAATGTTGTCATGCCGGTAAAGCTCAACAGCGAGAGCAGTGTTCAGTACATGGCAGATGTGCTGGCATCCTTTAAGCAGGAGCTGGAAACCCATACCGGCAGCCCCATCACCCGGGAAAGCCTCAAGGAGGCTGTGGGAACATTCAACCATATCCGTGAGCTCCTTGCCGGGATCTACGATGTAAGATCAAGGCAGCCGGGAATCATTTCCGGGGAAGACCTCCACGCCCTTGTCAGGGGGGCCATGATCATGGACCGGGATGAACTGCCAGACCTTTTGGAAAAGGTTCTGTCAACCCTGCAGGCCTCGACAAAACCAGCGGCGGACAACGCCCCGCGCATCGTTGTTTCCGGCAGCGTGTGCGAAGCCCCGGAGATCTACACCATCATTGAACAGGCCGGCGCAGTGGTGACAGGAGACGATCTCTGCACCGGCCAGCGGTGGTTTGACGGCCGGATCGACCCGGAGGAGGATCCCATGACCGCCTTGACCCGCCGGTATGCCCGGCGGCTGATCTGCCCGGCCAAGCACACCTCCCCCACGGCCAGGGGGGAAAAACTGGTCGAACTGGCCAGGAAAAACAGGGCCAGGGGGGTTGTGTTCCTCTTTTTAAAATTCTGCGATCCCCACGCCTTTGACTACCCCTATTTAAAAGAGTGCCTGGAAGAGCAGGGAATCAAGGTGCTGCTCCTGGAGATGGATGACCACTCCCCTGGCAGCGGCCAGCTCGCCACCCGCCTGGAGACCTTTGTCCAGATGATGTAAGGGATCTTCCAAAAAAGAATATACGTATATTATTTTCTTCCAGATCCTAACCTGGACGAGCCAGAACCAAAGAGGCTTTTCGATTTTCTTGCCAAAAAAGCACGAAAATCGAAGATAAGATACTAAATGGAATTGATCAACCGAAGCCTGACCTCACCCGAGGGTGGCCGATGTTATGATCAAGCCCAAAAGGAGCCATGGGAATGAGTGAACCGGAAAAGCAAAAAATAGCATCGGCAAAAAAGATGCGAGAGATCATGACCGCCTACTATATAGAAACCATGGAGGCTTCGGCCAGGGGGAAGAAAATCGCCTGGATCACCTCGGGGGGGCCTGTGGAGCCCCTCGTGGCCATGGACATCCTTCCCATATACCCGGAAAACCACGGGGCCATGATCGGTGCTTCCAAGATGGGTCAGGATTTCTGCGAACGAGCCGAAGGGATGGGATACAGCAATGATCTCTGCTCCTATGCCAGGGTGGATATCGCCTGCGCAAAATTCAAGGGAGGCCCCGTGGGCGGCCTGCCGGCACCGGACATGCTGATCTGCTGCAACAACATCTGCGGCACGGTTCTCAAATGGTATGAAATCCAGGCCCGGTATTTTGATGTTCCCCTTTTTGTCCTGGACACCCCCGTCTGCCGCACCGGGTTTACACCTGAGATAAAAACCTATGTCCGCAACCAGGTAAACGACTATATCAGGTTCCTCGAAACGGTGACGGGAAAGAAATTTGACCATGACCGCATGGCTGAGGCGGGAAGACTCTCCCTAGAGGCCCAGCAGATCTGGCAGCAGGTTCTGGCCACCACGGCCAGATCTCCCTCGCCCATGAGCGCCTTTGATGCGTTTTTCTTCCTCGCTTTGATCGTCACCCTGCGGGGCACACAAACAGCGGTGGATTTCTACGGGGAGCTCTTAGAGGAGATGCACCAGCGGGTGAACCAGGGCATAGCCGCCGTGCCCGGGGAGAAGTACCGCCTGCTCTGGGACAACCTGCCCATCTGGAACGAGCTGAAATGGCTGTCAGGGAAATTTGCCGGCCACCAGGCCTGCCTTGTGGCCGACACCTACACGTCGGCGTGGTGCGGCTCCATGGAGTACCTGGACGGGGAGAACTTCCTCAATACCATGGCAGAGGGATACACCCGGATCTACCTCAACCTCGGCATCGATGAGATGGCCGAACAGGTCATTGACATGGTGAGCTTTTACCGGGCCGACGGGCTGGTCATGCACTCCAACCGGTCCTGCAAACCCTACTCCTTCGGCCAGATGGATATCATGGAGATTGTCAGGAAACGATGCGGTATCCCGGTACTCATGGTGGAGGCCGACATGACAGATCCCCGATCTTTTTCCAAGGGGCAAATGGAGACCCGCATCGATGCCTTTATGGAGATCATCAAACAGAAACGATAACTCCCTGACCAGAAATAATCATACAAAATCGCTTAGGGAAAATTTACCGATCAATTTTAATTAGGTATTAGAAGAGGAGGAGACCCCATGGTTTACGCCGGTGTGGATGTTGGCTCCATCACTGCCAAGGCCGCAATAATCAAAGAGAACCGGGTGGTGGGAACAAAAGTGATTCCGACGGGCTACAGGGCCTCC
>JAWOGI010000118.1:0-17294 GCA_046496975.1 Desulfobacteraceae bacterium
CTCCGCGCCGGACAATGCGCTCTGCGTTCTCAGGCAGTTGTCGCATATGTCGCGCTTGACCCGTATATCACTGCCCACGGTTTCGACGCGCCAAGGTCGTTGTTACCAGGAAGGACGATGTTTTCCATGAGAGCCCTGTAAACATCTTTGAATTGATGAAATGGGACCTCCCTGGGATCAAGGTTGATATAGCTGACCGCAAACCCCTGGTCTGCCGCCCGCTGTTTAATGTAGTTGAGGCTGTGGGATTTCCCCTGTCCATAGGCTCCGCAGAGAGAGAGATGGGCGGCTTGTCCCTTTTCAACGGCTGCAGCGCCCCTGTCAAAAACCTTTGCAAGCTTTGCCTCTCCCATGGTCAGCAGTTTGATGCCAAGGGGATCAAAGAGTCCGTCGCGCAGCCGCTCCACTGCCCTGCGGAGTTCAAACTTACCGGTTGTGCTGATGGTTGCCTGACAATTCGAATCGAGCATGGCTTAGCTGTCCCAGTCAGGCTGGACATGTTCCATTTTTTCGGCATCCATTTCCCGACGGGTGGCAACGATCTCTTCGTCGATGTTGATCCCGCCGGGGGATTCCCCCTGTTCAGCCATGTCAAGGATGCGGATCATCTGCTTGATGAAAAGGCGGACCTCGCTCAACACCCCCATGCGCTTCTGGCCGGCACAGATCTCCTGGACAGTGTCATCGGTAACCTGGTCGCCGGCCTCCCACCGGTAGGAGATACCGTGGATCGTTCGCAGGTGCCTGCCAAGCGCCACCAGCTCGTCACTGGTCAGGGGGGTTTTGTGGATATCCACAAGCACTCCCCTAAAGTTGAGCTTTTTGGATTCCCCAATGGATCGAACACGGCTCCACAGGGCATCGTAGGACTTAAATCCCTTTTCCGAAACCAGCACATCGGGAATGATGGAGAAAAAGATGTGAAGGTGCCGGGAGGATTCGCTGTTGTCAATGAGAAGGCGCACATTCTCATAGGCGGCATTGCGCATAGCTGTTCCCTGGGCTATAACGGTTTCCAGTTCGTCCATGAGCAGCACCAGTCCCTTGTGGCCGGTATGGCGCAGAAACAAAATCAGGGAGTTTAAAAACTGCTTGCTGTTGGTTTTGTTGAGGAACTCGTATATCTGGAAGGGTTTCAGCTCTTTTTTGGTGACCCTGCCCCCTTCAAACCAGTGGAGCAGCACCTCACCGGCAAGGGCACGGGCCTCTTCTTCGCCCTTTGCCACAGGGGCGAACCGGTTGTTGATCAGGGCGATCAATCCGTTGGCAAAGTTGATGTCCATTCCGTCTATTGCCTGGATACCGGCCGCCAGCTGTGCCCTTGCCTTTTCCGCTTCGCTTTTTTTGCCCCCCAGGGCGGGATTTTCTCTGCCAAGTTCTGTCAGCCAAGCTTCCAGCATGTTTCTGATGCCCACCCCTTCAAACTTTCCCCGAAGCTGCTTGACAATGGTCTGGTACACCGTCTCAAACTTGTGGATCGGCACCTCCCTTGTCAGCACCACAAAGGAGACGGCAAACGCCTCCTCCATGGCAAGGTGCTGGACAACGGACATGAAATGGGTCTTGCCGTCGCCGTAGTCCCCGCTGATGAAGCGGACCTTTGATCCCCCCTCTGCGATGTAGTGGGTCAGATCATCTTCAATAAAGGTAAGCCAGTTCTGCCGTCCAACGGTGAACAGGGGGACGTACTCCCCGGGAACGCTTCCCTTTCGAAGTTCCTCAATAATGGACCGGGCCTGGAACGGCTTCAGCTGAGCAATGGCATCGCTTGATATCATGGTTACGACTCCTGCCTGTGAAAGGAAATAACCGAGAACTGCCTGGTCTCCCCCTGGTTGTCCAGCAGCCACAAAGCCTTGCTTCGGCCGGGACCCAGCTGCAGTTCATGGCCGTCGGAGGTGCTTTCGATGTCGGACTGGTAATAGCGCCACATGTCAACTGAAAACTGGTCCAGGCTGTATCCCTTGAATTTAGCCTTGTCCATATTCTGGAAAAAGGGTTTGCTCTGCAAAGAGATGACATATTCGAGGTAAAACGGCTGCAGGGAAACGGAATCCCCCGGCGCCAGCCTTTCCCTGGCAATCATCCCCCCATAGGTCTGGTAGAGGGAATCGATGAATTTCTGGGGATCATAGGGGCGGTCGTAAAGCTGGCGCTTGAGTTTCAGGGCCGCCGTGGTGATGCGCCTGGGATCAATGGACTTGAGGGTGGTTTTGTTGATTTTCGTGCAGCGGCTGCTGAAATCAATGCGGCCGTTTATCCCTTTCATAACGGTGAAATCGGGGAAATCGATCTCGATTTCAAGCTCAGCCTCTTCACATAGCCGGGTCAAATCATCAATCAGCTCTATCCTGTACTGTTCGACCTTTTCATCGGTATACTCTCTTAACCCGGCAAAAACGGGACCGCACTGCTCAAGCTCCCCGTCCTCCTCGATCTCTTTTGCCGTCTTCTCTTTGAGCATTTCATCCAGCCTGAGAAAATCGTCCCTGCCGGCACACCGGACACACTGCTGTATAAAATCGGCTTTTTTCTGTTTTTTGTTCAAATCCCGCTGAAAGGGCTGTACAATCTGCTTCAGCTCTTCCTGGACATCTTCAAGAAAAAGATCTCTCTCCATGGTTTTTCACCCCTTTTACCCTGTTTTTTTTCTCAATTTTCCAAACTTGTTAAAAGCGGGGCTTGGTCATAACATCGGCCACTTGTCACATTTGTCGGGCCAACGGGGTCAGGCTTTTGTTATTGACGTTATCGGACAGAACAGCACAGTCAAACCATAAAGTACACGATAATGTTAATAACGAAAGCCTGACCCCACCCCAGGGTGGCAGATGTTATGACCAAGCCCTTAAAAGCGTATACTACACAGAAATTAAATAATCTGTCAATCGGTCATGACGTGGCTCAGCAATTCTGATTATGGTCTTGAAGGGCTTTCATGGGATAGGGGCTACAGGCGCTGGGTCAGATGGATAATTTCATTGATGGCAGGGTCTATCTGTTTCGACGAGACAATGTGTATACGCACACCGCCGTTTGAAAAAACATAGCCCGGTCCCCTGTGGGAGATATCGTCTTTCATACCGACATGGTCCACCCCCTGATCGACCAGCCACTCTGCCACCCGTATTCCCTTTGCCGTTTTCACCAATCGATAGGGATTCTCAACAATGTCCTGTTTGTCGATTGTCAAGTCTTTTCGGCTTATGCATGAAATGGCAAAGTAGGGGGCTTCTCCGAAGTGCATGCTTATCCTGCCCGCTTTGTTTTCAAGGGGAAGGGCTATGTTGTCATGGCTTCTCTGGTGCGGTTCATAATGGATGAAGACCCGTTCAACGTTGGCAACCTCGCTGCGGATTCTCATTTCAATTGCCTCAATGATCTGATGGGCCCGTGACAGATTTTCTGTTTTTACTGTGATGACGGCCTGAATGAACCGGAAGCGCCCGGCGCTTCTGCCGATGACCGATTTAACCTCTTTTACTTCCGGTTCGTTTTTTATGATGCCGCGGATGCGGTCCAGGGTCGTAAAGTCAATAGATGCATCCAGAAGTACCCGCATACCGTCGGATAACAATTCCCATCCAGTGCGGGCAATAAAAATAAGGATCAATGATGCGCCGATCTGATCGATGGTAACGCCAGAAAGAGACAGTTCAAATTCAAAATATGCCAGGATTATGGACACCAACACAACAATGGATGAGAGGGTGTCCACCTGACGGTGTCGCCCTTCAGCAATGAGCGTGGGAGATCCTGTTCTTCTTCCGCTGGCCATGGCATATTGGCCAAACAAAAAGGTGGCCAGGGTTGCTCCAAAAATAAGTATGATGTAAGAGACAGAGATGCGGGGCAGATGTTCAGACGGAGAGACAATTCCCTGGAGAATCTCATAGCCTGCAATGAAAATAAAAAGCGCAATCACAACAGAAGCCACATTTTCAAGTTTATACAGTCCCATTGGGAACGATTTTGTTTTTTTGGTGGAGAGCTTTACCCCGCTATAGATCACAAGGGATGCGATGGCATCGGTTCCAGAGTCAATGGCGCTGGCTGTGATGGCAAGGCTTCCCGAAAAAACAGCAAGAAAGATTTTAACGACGGCAAGAAAGATATTGAGCAGAAACGCCAACCCTGCGATCCTGCATATCTCCCTGGACTCATCTTTGGCTGAAACGCTTTTTCTTTCGGTTTTTTTGTTCATGTTTGGCTCTGTTTTCAGCTCTCTTTTCTTGTGAAAAGATTCTTTATGATCGTAATTGGCCTTATGGATATTGATAATATATACATAAGTATCGTTTTTTATGCAACAGTGCTTTTAGGGATCTTCCAAAAAAAAGCCCCGCATCTTGCTTCTCTTTTTGCAGTCTCATCCATCATCGGTGTGGGCTTGGTCATAAAATCGGCCACTTGTCACATTTGGCGGGCCAACGGGGACTCCACCCCATTATTCCTGGGGCAGGATCTCCAGCCAGTAACCGTCGGGATCATTGATAAAATAGATACCCATCTCCTTGTTTTCATAGCAGATGCATTCCATCTCCTTGTGGAGGGCATGGGCCTTGTCAAAATCCCTGGTGGTAAAGGCGATGTGAAACTCTTCATCCCCGAGATCGTAGGGCCGGTCCATCTCTTTCAGCCAGGTCAGCTCCACCTTGCTGCCGCCGGTGCCGTCTCCCAGGTAAACGATGATATAGCTGCCGTCATCGGCAGTTATGCGCTTCACCTCTTTTAATCCCAGTGCCCTGTCGTAAAAGGCAAGACTCTTGTCCAAGTTTAGTACGTTGATATTGAAATGGTCAATGGTAAATGACATGGAGGATCTCCTTTTCTTGTCTGTTAATTCAGTTTATTATCTCTGATTTTCATGTTGTTTGGGCAAGAGAATCAGAAAAACTATTTGATTCCGGCTTGTTCAGGTCAGGTCATACCGGCAATGATGTTGCATGTTTCCGATTTCCGGTCAAAGAAGACCTCGGCTTTTCCGGCCTTGAGTTGGCCTAGGACCTGGGATATTTTCGTTTCCAGGCAGACTTCAATCTCGCCATAGTCAGTGCCGTCGCGGGTGACGAATTCTTCTATAACACCATGAAGCGCTTCCGGACTTAATTCGGTGTATGGTATTTTAATAGCCTCCAATGGAGAAAACCTCCTCATTCCAGGTTGATTTAGTGAGCTTCCATTCTTTTTTGGGCAGGGTCAAATGCAAATTTACATCAAAGGGCAAAACCTAAAAAGGGTTTAACCGGAAACCGGCTAAACCCTTGTTTGTAATGGTAGGCACGAGCGGGCTTGAACCGCTGACTTCTACCGTGTCGAGGTAGCGCTCTACCAACTGAGCTACGCGCCTTTGTTTTTACCGGATAAATACCACCATGTGACTGCTGTGTCAAGAAAAATCTGCTCCTTATCTACACCTTATCCCTGGAAAAAGAATGTCTCTTTAGTTTCTTAAAAACGGCCACGGGCCGACCTGATTACATACCATTCGGCCCACAACAAAAGGAAAAACTTCGGTTCGCTCGAACGAAGTTTTATATAACGGCCATGAGCAGCTCATGGACGGGCTGCGTGACTCTAATCAGAGGAGCCCTGGCTCCTTGAGCGCAGGGCAATACCCCGAATCGGCTGCCGGGATTACACGACTTTCATATAAATATGGCCTTTAGGCCGTAAAACCCAATCCTTTTAGGCGTGGGTAATTCACTCCGAAATATAGGCATCCTCAAGATCCGATGCCGAAACCGGTTCCTTACCGTTTTCCCGGATAAACCGGATGGCCAGAGAGTTGGCCGAAACATCAAATATCTCCAGGGCAAAATCATCAAAGGTTTCCAGCATCAGGGCATCGGCCAGCTTGTCCGCCGGACCCTTGAAGACAATATCCACCATGGCCTGCTTGGAACCGAGCTCTTTTGTCTGAACATCATCGATGCCCTCCATTTTATTCAACACCCTTCTCAGCATGATAAAATTGGACAGGTAATCCGATCCCTCAATGGTCACTTCAATGGCCCGGGCATGGCTGCTCTGCTGTGACCATTCCCTTGCTATGGCAGTGCCAATTTTTTCTCCTGCCAGTTTACCGGCACTGGCAAGGGCTTTTTGGACCCCGTCCTTCTTGACACGGCTCTTTGCCACCCCCTTTGTTTGAAAGGAAGCCAAACTTGCTGCTGACCCATTGACGGGGAAAACATCCACGGAAAACCCCGCTTTGTATGTTCTCTCATTCCCCATGATATTGGAGACCTGGCTGACCAGGGCCTTTCCCACAACAACCATATCGGCCTGGACAAGGGCCGCAAGCTTCACGGCCGCGTCAGCATCGTGGATGGAATCAAACCGGATGTCATTTTTTTCCAGGGCGGCCAGGCTTTTTTCACTCTGCCCGAAAATACGGTCAAACCCCTGTTTTTTCAAGGACTCTGCAAGGGCAGTGCGGGCGGTGGATTTATAGGACAAAGGGTTTTTCCCCCACCAGTACCTGGGAAGGACTTCGCCTGGCACCTGTTCGGAAATCATCAGAAGGATAGACGGCTTCTCCCCTTTTCCATCGAGGATGCCATAATCAGTAAAAAAGCGCTCCAGGGCGCCAACATCGACCTTGGCCTCCACCGCCACAATGTAGTGGCCGTTGTCGGTCAACTCGCCAAGCACCCGGTAGGTGGAAACATACCGCTGGGAATCGTTTAAAATCTGTTCGTACACAATTCCAAGGGCGGCGGTGATATCCTCTCCCTTGAGCAGCCCTGCCACCGCCCTCTGGACGGAGAGGTCAAGGGCATCTGAAACCGCCTTTTTTTTGGCTTGAGGAAGCTCATCACCCGCAATGGCCCTTTTGCCAAACGAGACAATTGTTTCAATATTGTTTTTTTCACTGCCATGAACAGGACTCCAGGCCAACAGCAATAAAAAGAAAAGCCCCAGGGCAATAAAATGAATAGAACAAATTTTGTGCAACATAACAACCTCCTGGTTAATTTTTCAGGCCTGGCCCTTTTCCGTTTTATGTGTTGAACACCGGGCTTGTCACACATCCCTGGCAATGGCGTAGTCGGCCAGCCGCATCATTATTTCCCTCTCTCTGGAGAAATCAAATTGCTCAAGAGAACTCTTTGCCTTTTTGATATGCTCCCGGGCTTTTTCTTCGGTATAGGCAATCCCTCCGTAGTGGTGCAGCAGGGCGGCCAGCTCTTCAAACTTCCCGGCGGAAAATTGGGTATCCTTGACCATGGCCTGTATCTTTTCCCGGTCTTCGCAGCCGGCCCGGGCCAGGGCGTGGATCAAAGGAAGGGTGAGTTTTCCCTCCCGGATATCGGCTCCGGGATTTTTACCAAGGGTTTTTACATCGGCGGTATAGTCCAGGAGATCATCGGCCATCTGAAAGGCCACACCAAGGTGAAACCCAAAATCTGAAAGGGCGGTGACCCTGTCGGGATCGGCACCGGCAAGAACCGCTCCGCTCCTGCAGGCCCCCCTTATCAGCACCGCTGTTTTGGCCTGGATAACCTCCATGTACTCTGTTTCGGAGAGATCTGTTTTCCCCTTTTTATCCAGCTGATCGATCTCTCCCTGGGACATGGCCTCGGTGATGCCTGCCACGATGTCGATAATTTCAGGCTTCCTGGTCCGGGCTGCAATGGAGAGGGACCTGGCCAGGAGAAAATCCCCGGTAAGCACCACCCCGGGGGCTCCCCAGGTGAGATGGGCGGCACGCTTTCCACGCCTCATCTCCGCCTCATCCACCACATCATCGTGGAGCAGGGTGGCGGCGTGGAGGTACTCAAATATGGTGGAAAACCTTATGAGATCATAATCTCTGCAGCGGCACAGCCTGGCGCTCAACACCATGAGCAAGGGCCGCAGCCGCTTGCCGCCGCTGAACAGCAGATGACCTGCAATGTCAGAGACAACTGCCAGGCGGGGACTCAAATTATCAGCCAGGGCCGCTTCAATCTCGGCAAGATCCCCTGCCACTGCCGACAATATCTGCTCTTTCAGGATTTGCCGCTTTCCCGTCATACCGCCTCCCCTGCCAGGTCATACTCGTGGGTTTCTGTTATGGTCACATCAACAAAGGTTCCGATTTCAAGGCCTGTTCCGTAGATAAAGGTGATGCCGTCAACATCAGGTGCCTGGAATCCTGTTCTGCCCAGATATATTCCCTCATCGGGATTCTCCTCCACCAGAACGGAACAGGTTTTGCCAAAGTACTTTTCATTGATCTTTTCCGATATTTTCACCTGTTCTGCCATTAGCACATCGTGCCGCTCAATGGCAAGCTCTTTTGGCACGTGGTCCTTTAACCGGTGGGATGCAAGATCCTCGGAATCGGAATAGGTAAACACCCCCACATGGTCAAAGGCAACGCTTTGAATAAACCGTCTCAACACCTGGAAATCGGCTTCCGTCTCCCCGGGGAACCCGTTGATCAGTGTGGTCCTGAGGGCAGCCGCAGGGTCCAGTTTTCTGATCAACGCAAACAGGGAATAAAGCTCCTGTTCGGTGTAGTGACGTCCCATTTTTTTCAGCACAGGCGAGCTGGCATGCTGAACAGGTACATCATAATAGGAACAGATATTTTCCAGCCGTGACATGGTTTTTATGATTTTTTCGCTGAGGGACGAGGGGTGGGTATAGAGAAGCCTGATCCAGACAGTTTCATCCTTGCAGATTTCCCTGGCCTTGTGGGAGATCCTGGTAAGAATGTCGGACAATTCGGTGTTCCACTCAAGGTCGGAACCGTAATCCGTTGTGTTCTCCCCCACCAGGATCAGTTCCCTTACCCCCCTTGAGAAGAGATGTTCCGCCTCGGCCACAATATCCTTGCCGGGGCGTGACCGCTGGACGCCCCTGAGTTCCGGGATAATGCAGTAGGTGCACTTTCTGTCGCACCCTTCGGACACCTTGACAAAGGCCGAATAATCCAGGGTCAATTCCCGGGGATGGGGGAAGCCCTGGAACTCGCGGTGCAGGATATCGGGAAACAGGGTAAGGGGTCTTTCTCCTTCAACGGCCTGAACAATGGCATCAACGGCCCCTGTCCCCAGGAAGGCATCCACTTCCGGCAGGGAAGCGGCAAGGGTGTCCTCCTTGAACCGCTGGGCCAGGCAGCCGGTGACGATGAGCCGCCGGCACTCTCCTGTCTTCTTATGGCCAGCCAGTTCGAGGATCGTATCAACAGCCTCCTCGGAGGCTGCTGATATAAAACCGCAGGTGTTGACAATGATCGCTTCCGCCCGGGCAGGGTCACTGGATATGTCATGACCCTGTGCTCTCAATCTTCCCAGCATGGTCTCGCTGTCGATCTGGTTTCGCGAGCACCCGAGGCTTTCAAGGTAGACCCTCATCTATAGCGACTTTGCCATGATATCGCCGAGGAGCTTGCTGAAACGGGAGGGATTGTCAATCTTGCCCCCTTCGCTGACCACGGCCAGATCAAAGAGCAGATCGCTGTAGTCGGTGAGCACCGGATTGGTGGTGTCGGTTTCAAAAAGGGTTTTGATCTTTTCCATGACAGGATGGTTGATGTTCAGCTCCAGGGATCGTTTCTGCTCCGGTGCTTCCTGGCCCGACGCCTTGAGGATTTTCTCCATGTAGGCGCTCATGCCGAAATCGTCCCCGGATAGACAGGCAACGGAATCGGTGAGCCGTTTGGAAATCTGAACATCCTTGACCTTGCCGTCGAGCTTCTCTTTGATAAAATCAAACAGGGCCGTGTATTCGTCTTTCTTGGTCTCGTCCACCTTGTCAAGTTCAAGATCGCCCTTTTCAGCGCTCTTAAGCTTCTTCTCCTTGTACTCGGGCAGGGACTGTGTAACCCATTCATCCACGGGATCGGTCATGAGAAGCACCTCGTAATCCTTGGCCTTCAGGGACTCGATCAGGGGGCTGTTCATCAGGGCATTAAAATTATCACCGGTGATGTAGTAGATCTCTTTCTGGCCTTCTGTCATGTTTTCGATATATTGGTCCAGGGAGACATAATTGCCCTCGGATTTGGTTGTCTTGAACCGGAGAAGGGAGGCAAGCCTGTCCTTGTTTTCAAAATCCGTCGGCAGGCCGGCCTTTAACGCCTGGCCGAATTCGTTGTAGAATTCTTCGTACTTCTCCTTGTCCATGGCTTCCAGCAGGGCAAACACCTTTTTGACGAGGTTTTTCCGGATGTTTCTCACCAGCCGGTCTTCCTGGAGAATTTCACGGCTTACGTTGAGGTTCAGGTCCGGGGCATCCACAACCCCCTGGATAAATCCCAGATATTCCGGGAGGAGCTCCTTGCAGTCGTCCATGATAAAGACCCGCTTGTAGTAGAGCTGCATGCCGTGCTTCCGCTCGGGGCGGAACAGGTCAAAAGGAGCCTTGGAGGGAATATAGAGCAGGGCGTTGTACTCGGTCACCCCTTCAAAGCGCTTGTGCAGACGGTCCAGGGGTTTGTCCCAGTTGTGGCTGATGTGTTTGTAAAATTCTTCGTGCTCCTCTTCGGTAACCTCCTCGGGGCTCTTGGCCCAGATGGCCTTCATGGAGTTGAGGGTTTCATCCGCCCTGAACTTTCTAAAGGTATCTCCAACGGGTTTTCCCTCGCTGTCCTTGATCTGTTCTTCTTCAGGGATGGGCTCGCTCTTTTCAACATTCATGATAATGGGGTAGGTGACAAAATCGGAGTGCTTCTTGATGATGTGACGGATGGTGTATTCATCGGTAAAATCCTGCTCGCCCTCTTCCACCTCTTTCAGCTGAAGGGTGATGGTGGTGCCCCTGGCCTCTTTTTCACAGGGTTCAATGGTGTAGGAGCCCTTTCCGTCGGATTCCCACTTGACCCCCTGCTCTTCACCGGCGGCACGGGTTACCAGGGTGATGGTATCCGCCGCAATGAATGCCGAATAGAAACCGACGCCGAACTGACCGATCAGCTCAGGAGAGAGCATGTTCTCGGTTTTAGATTTTTCCAGGGCTTCGAGGAAGGCAGCCGTACCGCTTTTTGCAATGGTACCGATGTTTTCAGCCACCTCGTCATAGGTCATGCCGATACCGTTGTCTGAAATTTCAAAGGTCTTGTTTTCAGGATCCGCACTCAAACGGATGCTAAAATCGGTGTCCTCGTCAAAAAGCTCAGGCTTTGTCTGTGCTTCAAACCGCGCTTTGTCAATGGCATCGGAGGCATTGGACACAAGCTCCCTTAGAAAAATTTCCCGGTTGGAGTAAAGGGAATTGATAATAAGGTGCATCAATTGCTGAACTTCGGTTTTAAATTCACATGTCTGTTTTTCCTGACTCATAACTTCTCCTGTGATTTTCTTTATATGTTTAATAATGCGTTACAATAAGTTCTGTTTTTGGGGGGTGTTCCCGCCATGGGCCAAAAGAACTTTTCTCTTCAACGGCAGCCGGTAAAAAAACAGCCCATTGATTGAACCTCACAGCCCTGATCATAACACCGTTCTGACTCCATTTATCCAGGAACCATAAAATTTGGCCGGAATTATTATCATTCCCGATGTTATTAACTTTAACAATAATTGGTGCAAATTTAAAAATGTCAAGGTCTGCCAGGGGGGTTCAACGATAAAATTTAATGAAACCGTCCATGAAAGTATCCATTGGCCGGCAAAACCTCTGGCTTGCGTTTCCCTTTAAATGTATTATGCTATAGATCATTCGTCAGCTTTTTTTTACATGAAACTTTGTTGAACCGAACCCTGACCAAAAATTAGAATTGCTGGTGGAGCCCATCAATACATTGATTTTAAAATAAAATTCAGGTAAAAGGGAAACATAATATAATGGCCATGAACCTCGTTTTCACAACAAACCATGAAAGCCCGAATCGGCTGCCGGGATTACATGACTTTCATATAAAAAAGGGATATACCATATGCATTATGAAGGCAACATCATAAGACCCCCCAGCGAGGCAAACAGCATCCTTCTCCAGGTCACCGTGGGATGCTCCCATAACAAGTGCACCTTCTGCGGCACCTATACCGGTGAACGTTTTACCATCAAGAAGGATGATGTTATTTTCGAAGACATCGAGTTTGCCGCAAAACACTGCAAAAACCAGAACAGACTCTTTATCTGTGACGGGGATGCCCTGATCATTCCCCAGAAAAGACTTGTTCCCATCCTTGAGCGGATAAGAAAACGCCTGCCCTGGGTGGAACGTATCGGGCTCTATGCAAACACCAAAAGCATCAAGATGAAAAGCGTTGAAGAGCTTGAAGAGCTTAAAAATCTGGGTATCACCATCGCCTACATGGGGCTGGAAACCGGAGATGATGTCACCCTCAAGAAGATCAGGAAGGGAGCCGATTCCCAAAAAATGATCGAGATGGGCAGAAAGATCAGACAAGCGGGCATCAAGCTCTCCATCACCGTTCTTGTGGGACTTGCCGGCAGGGAAAGGTCGGACATTCACGCAAAAGAGACGGGCAAAGTGCTTTCCGCCATTGATCCGGAATATGTCGGTGCCCTGAGCCTGATGCTCATCCCGGGCACAGCCCTGCACAAGGAATACCAGGCAGGAGAGTTCGCCCTGATAACCCCGGACGAAATGCTCAGGGAACTTGGCATCATGATCTCATCAACAGATCTTAGTGCAGGCCTCTTCCACGCCAACCACGCATCCAACTACCTTCCCATCCGGGCGAGGCTGCCACAGGACAAGGAAACCACACTGGCCCATATTGCCAAGGCCCTGGAGGGCAAGGTAACTCTCAAGCCGGAATTCATGAGAGCTTTGTAAAAAGAAACCAGGCTATCTTTGAAAAGTAAAAAAAACAATAAATTATGGAGACAAAAATGGCTTCCGCCAACACAGATCTTAATCAGCAATGTATCAACACCATCAGAACACTTTCCATGGATGCCGTTCAAAAGGCAAACTCAGGCCATCCAGGGGCACCCATGGGCCTTGCCCCTGCAGCTTTTGTGCTGTGGAACCGCTTTCTCAAGCACAACCCCAACAACCCGGCATGGATAGACAGGGACAGATTTGTGTTGTCAGGGGGCCACGCGTCTGCGCTTCTGTACAGCATGCTCTATCTCAACGGGTACGGCACCACCCTTGATGATCTGAAATCCTTCAGACAGTGGAAGAGCAAAACCCCCGGCCATCCGGAATACGGCCACACCCCCGGGGTGGAAACCACCACCGGTCCCCTGGGCCAGGGCATTGCCAATGCCGTCGGCATGGCCATTGCCGAAAAACACCTGGCAGCCCGCTTCAACAAACCGGGAAAAGAGCTTATCAACCACCACACCTATGTGATGTGCGGAGACGGGGATCTCATGGAGGGTATTTCCAGCGAGGCAGCCTCCCTCGCCGGTCACCTGGGTCTTGGAAAACTGGTCATGATATACGATGACAATTCTATCTCCATTGAGGGCAGTACCGATATCACCTTTACAGAAGATGTAAAGGCAAGATTTGAAGCCATGAACTGGCATGTTGTGGAAGTGGACGACGGAAACGACACTGAAAAAATAGCCGCTGCCGTCCAGTCCGGCAGAGATGAGGCAAACAGACCCACCCTGGTAAAGCTGAAAACCCACATAGCCTACGGCAGCCCCGCCAAACAGGACAGTGCCGATGCCCATGGTGCTCCCCTTGGCGCAGACGAGATAAAAAAGGTCAAGAAATTTTACGGCTTTCCCCAGGACAAGGATTTTTATGTGCCTGAAGCGGTGCTCACTGAGTGTAGAAAAACCGTGGATGTCGGAGAAGAAAAAGAAGAGAGGTGGCAGAAGATTTTCCAGGGCTATAAAAACGAGTTTCCTGAGATGGCAGACCAGTTCATTGACGCCATCAGCGGATTTCTCACCAAGGGATGGAATTCGGAAATTCCGGAGTTTTCCCATGATGATGCCCCCATTGCCACCCGGGCGGCCTCGGGGAAGGTGCTGAACGGTATTGCCAAAAATCTTCCCTTTCTCATGGGCGGATCAGCCGACCTGGCACCCTCCAACAAAACATTTATCCAAGGGGCAAGAGAGTTCCAGAAGGACTCCCCGGAGGGGGTCAATATCCGGTTCGGCGTACGGGAACACGCCATGGCATCCATCATGTCCGGCATGTATCTCCACAGCGGTGTCAGACCCTTCGGGGGAACATTTCTGGTGTTTGCCGATTACATGCGCCCGGCCATCCGGGTTGCGTCCCTGATGAAACTGCCACTTGTCTATGTGTTCACCCACGACAGCGTTGCCGTGGGCGAAGACGGGCCCACCCACCAGCCTGTGGAGCATATCGCCTCCCTCAGGGCCATCCCCGGTCTTAATGTTGTCAGGCCTGCCGATGCCAAAGAGACCGCCGATGCCTGGCAGAAGGCCCTCAACACCCTCAATGCCCCCACGGCCCTTGTCCTGAGCCGCCAGAAACTTCCGGTGCTGGACCACAGCAACACCGACGGGGATTTACGGTACGGCGCCTACATCGTCAACAAATCCAGAACAAAACCGGAACTCATTATCATTGCGTCGGGGTCCGAGGTCCACATCTCTGTTGAAGCGGTAAAAATCCTGGAAAACAAGGGCATACACACAAGGGTTGTGAGTATGCCGTCATGGGAATTGTTTGAAAAAATGTCCCCTTCCTACCGGGAAAGAATCCTTCCCCCTGAAATAAAGAACCGCATCGCCGTTGAGGCCGGCATCTCCATGGGCTGGGAACGTTACACCGGGGACAGCGGCAGGATCATCGGTATCAACGATTTCGGCACATCGGCGCCCGGGGGGACGGTGCTGGCTGAATACGGCATTACCCCGGAACGTATTGTTGAAACCGCCCTGGAAATGACAGGTAAATAACGGCCATCGAATGGGGTCAGGCCTGCGTTATTGTCATTATCTACGGCGTTTTTGGGATTATACTGGATAGAAAAGATAATGGACAATAACGCAGGCCTGACCCCTCACTGGGGGGCTTTATCAATAATCCAGAGAGGAAACCTCCAGGGCATTGGTCTGGATGAAGTTTCTCCTGGGTTCCACCTCTTCTCCCATGAGCAGGGTGAATATTTCATCCACCTTTTCCGCATCATCGATGGAGACCTGGAACATCATTCTCTTTTCCGGATCCATGGTGGTCTCCCACAGCTGTTCCGGATTCATCTCACCAAGGCCCTTGTACCGCTGGATGCTGATGTTCTTTTTTGATTCTTTCATCATGTAGGTAAAAAAGTTCAGTTTGTCGGAAAATTCCTGCTCATTTTCCACACTGCCGCTGGGATAGACAAAAAACGGGGCCTGACAGACCTGGTTGATCTTTTCGTTGGTCTTGAGCATGGTTTTGTAATCCCTTGTGGCAATGAGACCTTTGCCCACCCGCAAAAGTACTTTTCGATAATCAGTGTCCTCAAGGACATCCATCTCGTAGATGGCCAGCTCTTCATCAAATTCAATATCACCGGTTTTATACCCGCTGGTTTCGAGAATTTTTTTCAGCCCTTCCATCTTTCCCCTGTCTTCCAGAAAGAATTTATTTCTCACATCTTCAGTGATCAGCAGGAACAGCAGATCCATGTCAAATTCCCTCATCTGGAGCCGCTCAAAGGCGTTGGAGTAGGCTGCCATGTCTTTTAAAAACCCGAAGAGCAGATCCTGGTCCATCAAAATTTTCTGGTCGGAATGGTAAACATCCTTCTGCTCGCACACCCTCCTTACAAGATAGTCCCGGTATTCCGCCTCATCCTTGAGGTATATTCCGCTCTTGCCCTTGCCGATGCGGTAAAGGGGCGGCTGGGCAATGTAGAGGTATCCGTTGCTGATCAGATCGGGCATCTGGCGGTAAAAAAAGGTCAGTAAAAGGGTCCTGATGTGGGAACCGTCCACGTCAGCATCGGTCATGATCACAACCTTGTGGTACCGTATTTTTTCGATGTTGTACTCTTCCTGGCCGGCCCCGGTGCCAAGCACGGTAAAGACATTCTTGATCTCTTCACTCCGAAGAATCTTGTCAAACCTGGCCTTTTCCACGTTGAGTATCTTGCCTTTCAGGGGAAGAATCGCCTGGAATCGACGATCCCGGCCCTGCTTGGCACTGCCCCCTGCAGAGTCACCCTCCACAAGAAAAAGCTCCCGCTCTTTGGGATCGGCATACTGGCATTCGGCAAGTTTCCCTGGAAGGGTGGAATCGAGGAGGGTCCCTTTTTTTCTGGCGAGTTCCCTGGCCCGCTTGGCAGCGTCCCTGGCCCGGGCCGCATCCACGGCCTTTAATATGATTTTTTTGGCTACCGCAGGATTTTCCTCGAGGAAACTGGAAAGATGCTCGTTGACAAGGGATTCAACGATTCCCTTGACCTCGCTGTTGCCAAGTTTTGTCTTTGTCTGCCCCTCAAACTGGGGCTCCATGATCTTGACACTGACGATGGCGGTGAGCCCTTCCCTGACATCATCCCCGCTGATTTTTATGTTCTGTTTGTTCTTGGGCAGGTGTCCTGCAGCGGCATAGGCGTTCAGGGTGCGGGTAATGGCCCCCTTGAAGCCGGAAACGTGGAAACCGCCTTCTATGGTGTTGATATTGTTGGCAAACGAATAGAGTTTTTCCTTGAAGGTGTCGTTGTACTGAATGGCGACATCCACCTGAACTTCATTTTTATACCCTTCAATGTAAATGGGCTCGTGGATAATCGTTGCATTCCTGTTCAAATATTCAACAAAAGATAAAAGCCCGCCTTCATAACAGAAATCATCCTTGTCCGCAGACCGTTCATCTTCGATGACAATGCGCAGCCCCTTGTTGAGAAACGCCAGCTCCCGCATTCGCCGGGCCAGTTTTTCATAATCAAACTCATTTTCGTTCATGATCTCGAAATCGGGGACGAAAACAATCCGTGTGCCGCTCTTGTCCGTTTTTCCCGTTACCGTCAAATCGCACTGCTTAACCCCCAGGGAATACTCCTGGTGGTAGATTTGACCGTCTTTGTATATTTCCACTTCAAGGTGTTTTGAAAGGGCATTGACAACGGAGATACCAACGCCGTGGAGACCGCCGGAGACCTTGTACGAATCCTTGTCAAATTTTCCCCCGGCATGGAGTTTTGTCATGACCACCTCGGTTGCGGACATATTCTCTTTTTCGTGCATCCCCACAGGAATTCCCCGGCCGTTGTCCTCCACACTGACCCTGCCATCGGGATGGATGATGATTCGTATGGTATCACAATACCCTGCCATGGCTTCATCAATGCTGTTGTCCACAACTTCGTATACAAGATGATGAAGGCCTTCCATACCCACATTGCCGATATACATGGAGGGCCTCTTTCTTACCGCTTCAAGGCCTTCGAGTATTTTAA
>JAWOGI010000127.1:0-7866 GCA_046496975.1 Desulfobacteraceae bacterium
GTGCGTTATGGTTTGATTGTGCTTTTCTGTCCGATAACGTCAATAACAAAAGCCTGACCCCTTTGGCCCGCCAAATGTGACGAGTGGCCGATGTTATGACCAAGCCCCGTTAAACCATCAGCAATTGTTTCCATGTAACTTCGTTAAGGGCTTGTTGGGGTCGATCTTATGACCAAGCCCTTCGTAAGCCATCGACATTCCCCCGGGCAAACTTAAAAAAGAAAAATCTGCAATGCGGCAAGGGCGGCAAAGGAGAGGCACCACATGATTAAAAACGTAATCCCCTTGCCGTCGGTTTTCCGCCTGGCTCTGACAAGGCTCAGGCAGAACCCCGCGGTACTGATGATCAGCCCCGCAGCAATAAGGTAGTAAAGGTAATTGAAAACATCCAAATCCCAGTTGGTTCTCAGCTCAAGCCGGTAAAACCGGTCAAAGAAGGTTTCATACTGGGGTTTTGCCTTTTCAATGACCACCAGAAAGCCGGCGATCACCCCCCAGGCAGAAAGGTTTAGACAGAGCAGAACAACGGACCAGACGTCCTGTCGGCTGCGCCGTTCAGACTCTTTTGCCCATCGTGATCCCATTATCTTTTGTGGGCTTGGGACTTGAACCGTCGGGTAATCATCTCCACAATCTCTTCGGCGCTGTTTTCAATGGGCTTGTTGCTCACATCCACCATGGAGTAGCCGTGGTTGATATAGTGTTTCCTGGCATGATCGATCTCGATTTCAAGTTCGTGCCGGGAGGAATAGGAGTAAATATCCTTTGTGCCGAGGCTGTTCTGCCTCATCCGTCTGTGGGCCATGAGCTGCTCCACATTGATATTCAGCGCAATGATGCGCCGGCGGTCGATTTTCGTTAAAATATCAGGCATGGGCACGCCAACGACAAGGGGAACATTGGCCACCTTCCAGCCAAGGACGGCCAGATACATGGAAAGGGGGGTTTTACCTGCCCGGGAAAGTCCCACAATGACGATTTCGGCATCTTCCAGGTTCTCATGGCTGAGACCGTCGTCATGGGCAATGGCAAATTCAATGGCCGTCACCTGTTCGAGATCCACCTGATGGATTTTCCGGTACAGTCCCGGCTGCTCAATGGGTGCGTCGTCCAAAAAGGTCCTGATCTTGGAAAGTACCGGCCCCATGAGATCGATGGTGACAATATTCTGCTCCACCCCCCGGCGGGTAAGGTATCTCCTCAGGTCGGTGTTTACCATGGTATGTACCACAAGACTTTCAGCGTCCTTGGCCTTTTTGATGATATCATCCACCTGGAGTTCCGTTCTGATATGGGGAACCTTGACAACGGTGATTTTGTTGCCGGGAAACTGAACCAGGGCGCTCTGAACCAGGTGAAACGCGTTGATTCCCTCGCCGCAGGAGGCAATATAGATCATGTGGAAGTCATCGATACCAATCTTTTCAAGCATGCTTGTCAATCCTTTACAATTGAGGGACAGACGGCTGTTTTCGGGCTTGATCATGACATGGGCCACTCGTTTCAGTTGGCCGATGTTAAGCCCAAGACCCTGTTTCTCTTTGACAGCGTTACGGTTACGGTTACGTTCACCTTTACCTTTACCTTTACCTTTACCTTTAAGGTTAAGGTAAAGGTTAAGGTTTCATTAAATCTGAATTTCTGGTACCTTCACGCTGAATATATACGAAGTGGGCCAAGGAGTCAATCCAGCAGTAAGCAGTACGGCTTGATCATAACACCGGCCCTGGCAAGGAAAGGTCGGAAGGGTCGAGAAAACACGTGAAAAAAAAAGGAAAATACCATGACACACGAAGATGCAGGGCATTATGCCCTAAAACACAAGGGAAAACAGGTGGATGAAAATGCAGAAAATTTGTTGCAGAAAAAAGCAGAAAACGGAAAAATTACCTGTGCCGCTGCCCACGCTGCGGCAAAAGAGCTTGACAAGACGCCGGAGGAGGTGGGCATCCAGGCGGACCTCATGGAGCTGAGACTCATCAAGTGCAGCAATGGTCTGTTCGGGTATGAACCCGACGGAAAGATACTGAAAAAAGAAATAACTGTTTCCAGCCAGCTGGCCAAAAAAATCGAAACAACGGCTGAGAACAACAGCATCACCTGCCTGGAATGCTGGGAAATTGCCAAATCCATGAAAATTTCCAGGGTGGATGCCGCATCGGCCTGTGACAGCAAGGGCATCAAGATCAAAAAATGCCAGCTGGGGGCCTTCTAACAGGTTGGACGGCCCTGCCCTGGCCAGAACACCGGCCCGGAATAGCGGTTTCCCGATTTATTGGTGCTTTGACCGGGCCTTTTTCTTTCTTCTTTTTTTCTGTTTTTTGATCTTATCGATTTTTTTTGCGTCTGCCTCTTTTATTCCGGACCCTTCTGCTTCAACCTGGTCCACAAGCCGCCGCAGGGCAAGAAACCGATTGAGGTTCCGGGATCTTTCAGACCCGCATTTGACGGCTGTACCCGTTGGAACATGCTTTACAAATACCGCGCTGGAGGTTTTGTTCACCTTCTGCCCTCCCCTGCCCGATGCCTTTATAAACTTTTCTTCGATATCCTTCTTCTTTATGCCGAGCGCTGCCATTCTCTGTTCCAGCTGCGCTGACTTCTCTTTCGACGGACCCATTTAAAACCACTCTTTTTTTGTGCCCATTTTGTGTGTGGAGAGCCAACAAGAATTACTGAAATAGAGCAGTTCCCATTGACTTACCATGCTTTCCCATACTATATATCACCATAAACAACAGCGCACAATGGCTTTGATCATGGGGGTGATCATATCCCCGGTCAAGCAGCCAAAAAATTTGGCCTGAGTTGCGATCAAGACCCAAAACAGATACCAGGAGAAACAGACAAAGATGAGCAACACCAACTACACCTGCACGGAATACAGAGAAGAGATGATCCTCATGGCCCTTCAAAAAAAGCTGGCCAGTGCTGATCTCACCGCTAAAGAGAGAGAAAAGATTCAACGAGAGATCGCAGAGCTGGAAAAATCCATGGGCATGGATTAATACCAGCCGGTAAGTCACACTGTTTTTCAGCTGTTTTCGAGGATGTTTGCACCACAAGGATGTTTGCACCACAAGGATGTATGACCAAGCCCTGTTTGTGCATCACCGGAGGCAGGTATCAACCGGAGGAATGTATTGGACAAGACCCTGGCACTTCAAAAAGAGATTGCCGCCCTGAAAAAAAAAAATGCGGATTTAACCCACGAGCTGTTCATCGCCAACACCCTGGTCAATGCTGTTGACGAGCCGTTCTTCCTTGTCAACGGCAAGGGGACGCTCCTTGCAGCCAACACCGCGGCCCGGTCCAAGTACGCCATTGCCAAAGAGGAGATCCAGCAGATCACCATATGGGACAGGCTGCTGCCCGGTACCGTGGAAGAGTGGCAAAAAGAGATCACCATGGTGATCCGGAAAAACCGGCCCGGCAGGTTCCAGTTTGACGACAAGGACCGGGTCAAAGAGCTGATTGTCTGGCCGGCACAAAACCGGTCCGGTCAACTGGAGTACTTTGCCCTCATGGAAAAGGACATCACCCACAATATCAGGGCCATGGAGAACCTCAACCTCTTCAAGGAGCAGGAACACTGTTCAACGGACCAGATGCTCCATGCATCCAAGATGATCAACCTTGGCACCCTGATATCCGGCATCACCCATGAGATCAACAACCCCAACGCCTTCATCCTTACCAACGCGCCGCTGCTGGAAAACATCTGGCAGGATCTCCTTGAAAATACCGAAGAGTACCTCCATGCCAACGATATCACGGCAGGCGGGCTTACCCCTTCGGACATGGTCCAGACCATTCCCGCACTCCTGGAGGGCATCAATGACGGCTCACAACGCATCGACAGAATTGTCAAAGGGTTGAAATCCTTTTCAAGACCTGACAGCAACGAGGCCTTTGAGCCGGTGGTCCTCAATGAAGTGATCAAAAACAGCCTTTTGTTCATCAACACTGAAATCAGCAAGGCCACACAAAACTTCCAGACCCGCATGGAAAAGAACCTCCCCTCCATTGCCGGCATCCAGCAGCGGCTGGGCCAGGTGGTGGTCAACCTGTTGCTCAACGCCTGCCAGGCCCTTACCTGCCAAAACCAGGCCATTGAGATCTCGACGTATAGTTGCAACGGCACCGTCTGCCTCCAGGTGGAAGATCAGGGATGCGGCATTGAACCTGAGCAGATAAACAAACTCCTCGACCCTTTTTTTACCACCCGGGCCGGCATGAAAAGCCCCGGCTCCAAGGGAACCGGCCTTGGCCTCTCCATCACCGACAAAATTGTCAAAGAACACAACGGCACCCTTGAATTTCACTCACAACCCGACCGGGGAACCCGGGTTGTTGTGAAATTTCCCGCCATGGAGGCAGTGTAAGATGGTTCAATACCCCAATGATCCTGTGCTCATCGTGGATGACGAGGAACATATTCTCACAGGCTTTTCAGCTGAACTGAAGTACAACGGCATCAAAAACATCTTGCTGTGCCGGAACCCGGAAAAGGTGATGCCCCTTGTTGCCGGTCATCACCCCAGCATGATCTTTCTCGATCTCATCATGCCCACTATCTCCGGACAGGAGCTGCTGGAGACATTAAAGAAAAATTATCCCGAGATTCCCGTTGTTGTGGTCACAGCATCCAATGAAACCCGGACAGCAGTGGACTGCATGAAGCAGGGGGCCTACGACTTTCTTTCAAAACCGGTGGAGCCGGGCAGGCTCGCCTCGGTGTGCCGTCACACCCTGGAATACCGGGAAATGAGAAAAGAGATCGACCATCTGGCCACCACCCTTCTGGAACAAAACACAACCGTTTCTTTGCCCTTCAAAAAGATTATCACCCGGAACAAAAAGATGCAGTCCATCTTCCAGTACATCGAATCCGTGGCCCCCACCTCCCAGCCGGTGTTCATCACCGGCGAGACAGGCACCGGCAAGGATCTCATTGCAAAGGCAATCCACGAGGCAAGCGGGAAAAAAGGGGAATTTGTAAAAATAAACACCGCCGGCCTTGATGACACCATGTTTTCCGACACCCTCTTCGGCCATGCAAGAGGTGCCTACACAGGGGCTGAAACCTCCAGGAACGGCCTTGTTGAGCGGGCCGCCCGGGGCACCCTCTTCCTCGATGAGATCGGGGATTTGAGCCTGACCTCCCAGGTAAAGCTTCTCGGGCTGATCCAGGACCGATGTTACATGAGAATCGGAGAAGACAAGACCCGTTATACCGACACGCGAATCGTTGCGGCAACCAATCTGCCCACAGAAGAGTTGAACAACAGAAAAAAATTTCGAAAAGATCTCTACTTCAGGCTCATGACCCACCATATCCACCTGCCGGCCCTGAGAAGCAGAAAAGATGACCTGGAACTGCTGTTTCACCATTTCATGAAAAAAGCGGCAAAGGAGACAAACCGAAAAAAGCCCAGCGGCCAGGAGAACATTGACATTGTTAAACTGCTGAAGGATTACCCCTTTCCAGGCAATGTAAGGGAGCTTGAAGCCATGGTGTTTGATGCCGTATCCACGTCCAGAAAAAACATCCTGGATATCGAGACCTTCCGGCGGCACATGAGAGCCTTCGCCTTTGAAGCGGACCCCGCTGCTGACAACCACCACTCCCCCCCGAAAAAATCAGATCCCAGCGACGTTGCGCTTTTCGAAAGCCATTCAAAACAGCCTGCAGCTGAACCTGACCGCGACTACCATTCAGAGGGACATGGAGGTGAGTTCAAAAAGAGCTCGACAATACCCGAAACACATTTGACAAGTTCTCTTTTTGCCCGTGCAGAACATCTGCCAACCCTTAAAACGGCAACAGACCTGCTTGTAAAAGAGGCGATAAAACGGACCCGGGGAAACCAGTCCGAAGCGGCAAGAATCCTCGGCATCTCCCGCCAGGCACTGAACAAGCGCCTGAAATAAAACTGGGGTAAAGGACAGATTCAATGAGCATTGCCGAGTATGTAAGCGCCCTGAAACAATACAAACGAATCGCTTCTGACATTGTATGCCACAAAACCCTGCCCCAACAGCCGGGGCGGTATGCCGACCGTCTTCAGGAAACAATCACGGCTCTGCCCGCCATGAAGCTCTTTGAAAAATCCGGCATCACGGCGCTCTATTCCCACCAAGAGGAGGCCGTCAACCACATCATCGGCGGCCGTCACACTGTAGCGGCAACCCCCACGGCCAGCGGCAAAAGCCTGATTTACAATTTGCCGGTGGTCGATGAGCTTATCAAAAATTCCAAGAGCCGTGCCCTCTATCTTTTTCCCTTAAAAGCACTGGCCCGGGACCAGCTGGGCAAGGTGCAAAACCTTCTGAACCTAGCCATGTCAGATTTTTCCCTCTCCTCCGGCTTGACGGCACAAGTCTACGACGGGGATCTCTCCTCAGTGCAAAAGGGGAAGATCAGAAAAAATCCCCCCAATATTCTGTTGACCAATCCGGAAATGCTTCACCTTGCCATGCTTGCCCACCATCACTTATGGGAAAATTTTTTCAGGCAGCTGAAATTTGTCGTTGTTGACGAGGTCCACACCTACCGGGGCATTATGGGGTCCCACATGGCATGGGTCTTCCGGCGGTTAAGGCGGATCTGCCGTTTCTACGGGTGTGAGCCGGTATTTGTCTTCTGCTCGGCCACCATCGGCAATCCCGGAGAACTTGCAGAGCAGCTGACAGGCCTTCCCGTGGAGGTGGTCCACGGCAGCCACGCTCCGTCAGGGAAAAAAGAAGTTCTCCTTGTCAATTCCCAGAACGGTGCCGCGCAAACGGCCATTGAGCTGATCCACGCTGCTGTATCGCGTAATATTCGAACCATTGTCTACACCCAGTCACGGAAAATCACCGAGTTGATCTCCATGTGGGCCGCCACCCGGGCCGGCCAGCTTGGCAGCCGGATTTCAGCCTACCGGGCGGGCTTTCTCTCCCAGGAGCGAAGAAAGATCGAGTCAAAGCTCGCCTCGGGAGAGCTCCTGGCCGTTGTCTCCACCAGCGCCCTGGAGCTTGGCATAGATATCGGCGCTTTGGATCTCTGCATCCTTGTGGGGTACCCCGGCACGATCATGTCCACCTGGCAGAGGGCCGGCAGGGTAGGCCGGGGCAGCCGGGATTCTGCCACGATTTTTCTGGCCAACGAGGATGCCCTGGACCTCTATTTCATGAACAATCCCCACAAGCTTTTTGACATGCCCCCTGAGAAAGCGATCATCAACCCGTACAATTCCGTGATCATGCAGCACCACCTGGAATGCGCGGCAGCCGATCTTCCTTTGGAGCGCCATGAAACGATGCTTGAAGCCGAAGCAGTCAAACAGGCCCTGGCTGTCCTTGAACAGGATGCCAGGCTGTTGAAGGACAGGGAGGGAACGATCTGGTACGCCTCAAGGAAGGCGCCCCACAGACATGTCAGCCTCCGGGGAACGGGGAGAAGCATTCCCATCTTTTTGAGCCAAACGAAAAAGAGCGTCGGAGATGTTGACTGGTCCAGGTCCTTTTACGAAACCCATGAGGGAGCTGTTTATCTTCACCACGGCCACTCCCATGTTGTGACGCGATTTGACCACCAAGCCGGCATTGTTGAGGTTGAGCAAAGGAAAGTGCCCTATTTCACCCGGCCGAGATCCTGTAAATCCACCACCATTGTCACGGTTTACGACGAAAAAAGAGTCTGGGGGACACGTATCGGTTTCGGGAGACTCAGGGTGAGTGACCAGCTAACAGGATACGAGCGAAAGCTTGTAAAAAACCAGAAATCGCTGGGGGTTGTTCCCCTGCACCTTCCCTGCGACACCTTTGAAACCGAGGGGTTGTGGATTGAAATTCCCGACGGAGTACGAGGCGAGATGGAAA
>JAWOGI010000141.1:0-5542 GCA_046496975.1 Desulfobacteraceae bacterium
GGTTATCTTCCGGGCAAATGCCACGGCTTTTTCCCGGACGCTGCTCTCCATGTTTTCCGGTGTCGTGCAGGACCCGATGTACAGTTCGCCTGCGTTAACGGTCATGTGGGGTCCCTGGAGGCGGCCAAAGGCGGTGAAAGTCGGTTCGGCATTGTTTTCAAAGGGGCCGCCGCCGGTGGCCAGCATGGCCTGGCGCTGTCCTTTTACCAGGGATGCGTGACCGGGCTGGTGGTAGTTGACATAAAAACTGTATGTCCGGTCGATGATGGATTTCAATTGGGAGGTTACCCCCCAGAAGTAGATGGGGGATGCAAATATCACCAGATCGGCCTGAACCATTTTTTCCAGGATTTCCGGTGCATCGTCCTTCTGGATGCACCCCGGAGCGTCAAGGGTCTCCTTGCATTTGGCACAGGCGAGGCATCCGTTGACGGTTTTGTTGTTAAGATGGATAGACTCAAATTCATGACCCTGGGATAGAAGTTCCCCTTCCACCCAGGAGAGGAGTTGTGCGGTGTTCCCTTTTTTTCTTGGACTTCCCTGCAGTGCAATGATTTTCATTTTTCTTCTCCTGATTTATGTGATTTATGTTTTAAGAAAGGGGCTTGGTCATAACATCGGCCACTCGTCACATTTGGCGGGCCAACGGGGTCAGGCTTCTTTTATTCTGTTTTCTGCCGGACCTATTTTGATGGAAAACAGAAAAAATTTCAATCTTGTTTTTTTTTCTGTTAAATTATCGTTCAAAGTTGTAAAAACAATCGAGGCATTGATCATCTTTTCGCCCACCTTAGGTGGACAAGTATATGATCAAGGCCACAATCGAGTTGACAGCCTGGATGCAGTGATGGTGTGTACAAAAATCGAGGCTTGATCATATTTTGAAAAAAACAGGGAGAACAGTGTTGATGAAGGGGTTCTGGTTCAAGGGCGTTGCCTCTGGCATAAAAAAAGACGGGAAAAAGGATATCGGGCTCATCTGTTCAAAAGAGGCTGCCTCTGCGGCGGCCCTTTTCACAACCAACAAAGTGGTGGCCGCACCGGTGGTTCTGGGCCGTGAACGGATAAGATCGGGCCGGTGTCAGGCCGTTGTGGTGAACAGCGGCAATGCCAACTGCTTTACCGGAGAGGGGGGCATGGCCGATGCCGTTGAAACCGCCAGGCTGGCCGGTGAGCTTCTCCATATTCCCGAAGAGCTTGTCATGGTTTCGTCCACCGGGGTGATCGGTGCGCCCCTGCCCATGGATGCGGTGAAACAGGGCCTTTCTGACCTTGCTGCCGCTGCCAGTCAGGAGAATGACCCCGGAGAAGGCCTTGAAGGGTTTGCCCAGTCCATCCTCACCACAGACACCTTTACAAAGGTTGTAACCGAAACCGGCACTGTCCGGGGAAAATCTTTTACCGTTACCGGCATTGCCAAGGGGTCGGGCATGATCAAACCGGACATGGCCACCATGCTGGCCTTTGTCTGCACTGACCTTGACATTCCGTCAACACTTTTAAACACCTGCCTGAAAAAGGGGTGTGACCGCTCCTTTAACAGGATCTCCGTGGACGGTGACACCAGCACCAACGATACGGTCCTTGCCCTTGCCAACGGCATGTCCGGCGCTTTTCTGGCAGAAGAGGATGATATCGAACCCTTTCAGACGCTTCTTGACCGGCTTCTGTTTGATCTGGCAAAAATGGTGGTCAGGGATGGCGAAGGGGCCACCAAGGTGGTTAAAGTCACGGTAAAAGGGGCCGCGAGGGCTTCGGATGCACTGAAAGTCGCCATTGCTGTCTCCCATTCGAACCTTGTCAAGACGGCCATTTACGGTGAAGACCCCAACTGGGGAAGGATCACGGCAGCTGCCGGCCGGTCGGGAGCCGAGGTTGACCCCGATCTCATCGACCTCTTTTTTGAGGAGGTTCCCCTGGTAAAAAAAGGTCAGTGGCAGGGAAAAGAGGCGGAAAAAGAGGCGGCCCGGATCATGAAAAACCACGAGATGGAAATTGTCATCGACCTCAACCTGGGAGAGTTTGCCGACTTTTACCTTTTCTGTGATTTTTCCGAGGATTATGTCAGGATAAATGCCGATTACCGGTCATGATGATGAGGCTGCAGAAATTTCTCTCCAGGGCCGGGGTGTGCTCCAGGAGAAAGGGGGAGACCTATATTGCCGAGGGCAGGGTGGCGGTGAACGGTGAAACGGTCACCTCGCCGGGCTGCAAGGTCGATGAAGAGAAGGACCGGGTCACTGTTGACAACCGAACGGTCGATTTTTCCCCGGAAAAAAAGAATCTCTATATTGCCCTTAACAAGCCCGCCGGGTATGTCTCGTCCTGCCATCACAGGGGGGAGAAGATCGTTCTCGATCTGGTGGATCTCCCCGACCGGGTCTACCCCGTGGGGCGGCTTGACAGGGACTCCACCGGCCTGATCCTGCTGACCAATGACGGCGACCTTCACAACAGGCTCTCCCACCCCTCCCACAACCATGAAAAAGAGTACCTTGTGGAAACCGGGCAGCCCGTTTCCCGCCGGGACCTGGCCAGGATGGCCGAAGGAATCGTTTTGGACGGCAAAAAGACCCGCAGGGCAGAGGTTGCGGCTGTATCCGGACACCGCTTTAAAATCGTGCTCAAACAAGGTCTCAACCGCCAGATCAGACGAATGGTGCAAAAATGCAATAACCGGGTGAAAACCCTGAAAAGGGTGCGAATGGGAACCATCCGCTTAGGCCGCCTGGAACAGGGAAAATGGCGGCATTTGACCCCAAAAGAGGTGTCGTTTCTGAAACAGGAGGCAAATGATAAATCTAAGCGTTGATATTAACGGCATCCGTTTGGGCAATCCCGTTATGACAGCCTCGGGTACCTTTGGGTATGCAGGAGAGTACAGGGATCTGGTTGATCTTGACCGCCTGGGGGGCATTGTGGTCAAGGGGGTCTCCCTGACCCCGTCAGCGGGCAACCCCTCTCCCAGGGTCGTTGAGACCCCGTCGGGCCTTCTCAATGCCGTGGGGCTTGAAAATGTCGGCATTGACAGCTTTATCGCCGACAAACTTCCTTTTCTTGAGACCCTGAACGCTCCGGTTTTTGCAAACATCTACGGAAAAACCCCGGAAGAGTATCAAAGGCTTGCCCAAATCATCGACACCCTTGACGGTATTGCCGGCATGGAGGTGAACATCTCCTGTCCCAATGTGGCTGCCGGCGGGGCGGCCTTCGGGGTTGATCCCAGAGCGGCCTTTGATGTTGTGGAAAAGGTGAGGTGCGCCACCACCAAACATGTCATGGTAAAGCTTTCGCCCAATGTGACGGACATCACCGAAATAGCCCTGGCCGCGGAAAAAGCCGGGGCCGACGCCGTCTCCCTGATCAACACCCTCTCAGGCATGGCCATTGACACAAAGACCTTCCGGCCCATGCTGGCCAATGTCACCGGCGGGCTCTCCGGACCCTGTATCAAACCCGTTGCCCTCAGAATGGTGTGGCAGACGGCCCGGGCGGTGAAAATTCCCGTCATCGGCATTGGCGGCATCATGACGGCCATGGATGCCGTTGAATTCATCCTGGCCGGTGCCTCTGCCGTCCAGGTGGGGACAGCCGTTCTGGCCGATCCCGGCGCCCTGAAACGCATCATCAGGGGGCTTGAAACGTTCATGAAGAAAAGGGGCATTGATGATATCAATGATATCAGAGGCGCTGTCGCTGTGAAAAGCTGATCCCGCTGGTTCGCCAAATGTGACCAGCGGCCGATGTTATGACAAGCTTCATGAAAAAAAACGTAACACAATAAAAAAAATTATGAGCAAGGAGGGACCTATGTTTTCAACGGACAATACCGTATTGATTGTCATCGATGTTCAGGGGAAACTGGCACAGCTGATGCACGACAGGGACAAGCTTTTTTCTTCCCTTGAAACCATTATCAAAGGCATGAAGATCCTTGACGTTCCCATTATTCTTCTGGAACAGATTCCCAAAAATCTCGGCGGGACCATCAAGGAGGTGGCCGATCTTCTGCCGGAAACACCGCCCATTGCAAAGCACACCTTCAGCTGCTGCAATAACGAGGCGTTCATGGAGCGGTTCAACAGCCTTGGGAGAAACCAGGTACTGCTGACGGGCATTGAAACCCATATCTGTGTATACCAGACCGGTGTGGACCTGCTAAAAGAGGATTACGAAGTTCAGGTGGTTGCCGACGGTGTCTCCTCGCGAACCGCCGAGAACAGAAAGATCGGCATCGACCGGTTGAAACAGGCCGGCGCCCGGGTGACAAGCACGGAGATGATACTTTTTGAACTGATGAAAGCGGCAGAGGGCGAGGCGTTTAAAGAGATCGTCAAAATAATAAAATAGGGTCTCTTTGCCAGGCCCGCAACTCCCCTGCCATGGAAACGGTCAGGCTGCCGTGTTCAGGGTTATGCCGGTTTCAGGGTCGGGGGTCTGGACCTTTGCATAGGTTCCTGCGGCGGCTTTGTGGTTGCCAAGGGCACGGGTTTCACCGGCAGCGGCCCGCTGTTCGGCCTGCTTTGCCATCATTTCCGAGGCCGCCTTGATGGCAAGTGCCGATGCCTTGGCCGCCACAGCCCTGTCCGTGGAAGAGGGGGAAACCGGTGCCATGGCCGCCTGCTGGACCCTGCGCATCTTTTCTGCCGTGGCTGCCGGATCCCCCGGCACGGGAGAGGTGTCAATGGAGACCTCGCCGGCAACGGCATACCGCTGGCCGTCCGGGCCCTTTTTATACTCCAGCCGCGCCCCTGAGGTGATATACTGCCCCCCTGCGGCAATGTGGGCCATTTCGTGCTGCCTGACGGCACGGTCGGTTTGTTTCAGTGATTCAACGATCCTAAGCTCTTTTTCGCTGAGTTTTACCTCGTTTTCGGCTTTTTCAAAGGCCTGGTCCCGGGCGGGAGTCTGGGACCCTTTCGATGTGCCGGAGTCGGAGACACGGTCACTGGCGGGGCCGGCAGGGGCAATCCCTGTGTCGGCTCCCCCGGCATTGACCTTGACGGAAGGGGACAGGGCAGAGGGGGGCATGGCGCCTCTGGCATTTTGCGATGCATATGGTGTCATGGAAATATTCATGTTCACCCCGCTCCTCTTGGTAAAAGGACTTCGAAAGCCGGGGTTCGGTTCATGATCATCATTTCTGCCAAAATCCCCTGTGGTATGGCCGGTGTGGTGATCAAGGCCGTAAGCTACCCCCGTAGAAGGGAGTATAATGGTTTGAAACGGTTATGGCAAGTCAAAATCAGCTACGGTGAACAAACCAATCTCCAACGGGATCGTAAACAGCAGGGTAGGTTCTGGTAAAGGATACAATACGATCCGTGCCCCTGGAGCCAGTGATGAGATGAACCAGCATGCACCGGAAAAGGTCAAAAGAGTCCAGGGTGGTGTCTGAAAAAAGCGCTGCAGGAAATGACTTTTCCAATGCCGCCACGGGATTGTCTTGTTGCTTTTTGATCTCTTCCTTGAGCAGGAAGGCGATGATCTTCATGGCATCGGGGTGGGTTTTGGCGTAGCCATGGGCGGTTTCCAGGAAAAA
>JAWOGI010000342.1:0-3385 GCA_046496975.1 Desulfobacteraceae bacterium
GTTTAGAGCATCCATGCTCACAGCTGCCGCTCAAAACCGCTACGGGCAAAACCCGGACCGGCTGCCTCTAATTCGGCTTGGCTCCGCGTCTACGACCCTACCTTTGTTGTGAGCATGCTGCTCATGGCCGTTATACGGGAATGAGGGGGAGGTATCTGGGTTCCCACATCATTTTGTCGATAATGGTTTCAAGGCGTGCCGGGTCGTTGTTGTGGTTGAATTCCGAGAAGGGTGCATTATCCTTGCACACACCGGCAGCAATGGCAGCCTTTCCCACCTCCACGGCAACATCCCTGGAGATTTTCCTTACCCTGTTGATCCTTGGCAGGACAATCCCGTTGGCCAGATCCTCATCATCAATGTTGTCCACAACAGCCTTTGCCGCTGCGGTAAAAAAGGTGGGAAGCACCTCCCTGGCACCGGAGGCGATGATCCCAAGGCCGATGCCGGGGAAGACAAAGAAGTTGTTGCACTGGCCGATGCGGATCTCTTTGCCGTTGTGCACAACAGGCTCAAAGGGGCTTCCCGTGGCAATGATGGCCTTTCCATCGGTCCACCGGTAGATATCTTCGGGAAGGGCTTCGATCTTGTCCGTTGGGTTGCTGATGGGCAGAATCACCGGACTGGCAGTGTTTTGGCACATCTGCATCACTATTTTTTCCGTGAACGAGCCGGCCTGGGCAGAGGTGCCGATGATCACAGTGATTCCGCCCTTTTCAACAACCGCTTCAAGGCTGTTGTCCTTTGGGGCCTGAAACCAGGGAAGGGCTGCCGGGTCCTGGGCAAAGGTCTCCTTGTAGGGGTCGAGCTTCCGGTCCGTTGTCACCAGCCCCCTGGAATCCATGGTAAAGATGCGCTTTTTCGCATCCTCTTCGGACAATCCCTCCTCTTTGAGGGCTGTGTAGATCTGTTCGATGATGCCGATGCCGCCGGCACCGGCACCGTATACCAGAAAGTTCTGATCTTTGAGGTCCTCGTTTTTTACCTTCATGGCGGCCATGACCCCTGCCAGGGTGATGGAGCCGGTGCCCTGGATATCATCGTTGAACGACACAAGTTCTTTGGAATAGGCATCGTTGATGGTAAAGGCGTTCTGTTTGCTGAAGTCCTCCCACTGGCACAGTGCATCTGGGAACACCTTTTGAAAGGCTCTGGCAAATTTTTCAATGAAGCCATCATAGGCCTTGCCCGAGAGCCTCTTCTCCCTGTGGCCAAGGTAGGTGGGGTTGTTCAGGAGGGTCTGGCTGTCTGTTCCCACATCAAGGGAGATGGGAAGGCAATGCCAGGGGGCGATACCCGCTCCCTGGGTGTAAAGCTGGAGTTTTCCGATGCAGATGTTGATGCCCCCGGCACCCTGGTCCCCGATGCCCAGTATCCCGGCGTTGTCCGTGACAACGGCAACCCGGATATTATCTTCTTTGTACTGCTTTAGTATCTCTTCGGCATTGTCAATGTTTCCCGGATGAAAGGTTATCCCCGAGGGTTTTCTCACAATTTCTGAAAATTCCTGGCAGGCCTGGCCCACGGTTGGGGTGTAAACAATGGGTAGGTATTTTTTGATGTTTTTTGCCAGCAGGGCATGGTTCAAAGTGACATTCCGGTCAAACAGGGAGCGAAGATAGATGTACTTTTCAATGTTGTCGGGTTTATTGTCCGTGATCTCTTCGCACACCCTGACCTGTTCTTCCAGGCTCATCCGGCGGGGCGGCAGGGCACCGCTGATGCCCAGCTCTTCCTGCTCCTCTTTTGAAAAATTGGTGCCCTTGTTGAGATAGTGGTTGCTCAATAACTCATTGCCCCTGGATCTCACCTTTATCTCTTTTGTATTTCCGTACTGGTCAAACACAAACTCGTAATTTTTCTTGCCCATTGCTCTTCCTTTTCTGTGATTAAAATTCAAAAAACAAACATAATTCAAGTAACATGCTGATTGGTTGATCAATTGTCAACCTATAAATATCAATATCACTAATTTCGGTGATCCATCCGAAGGCGCCGGAATCCAATATGAGCCTTGTTTTTTTGCCGGTGGTTTGTTATTCTTTTCACAAGGTTATGACCAAGCCTAAATCCGCTGTTTTGTGGATCTTTTTGTTGCAGGCGTGATTTTGTGATCAGGTTCTTTTCTGCCAGGGAGGGTGTTATGGATATAAAAGCTTCGGTAATAGATGCCCATGCCCATTGCGGTGTGCTGGACCGGTTGCCGGACCAGTCGTTTACAGCCTACCACTCCTGTGTCAGGAGGTCAGAGATCGGGGCCGTTGTCATGTTCTCGCCGGTCATGGAGATCTATGACAGGTATGAGCCCCATTTCAAGGATTCCCCGGAGTGGCGGCAGCGGCGGCAACGATCCAACCAATACCTCCTGACCATCGGTGCCAGGGACCTTCGGGTGATTCCCTATTTTTTCATATGGAACGATTTTGCCGTGGACCAGCTCACCGGACAGCACTGTGGAATCAAGTGGCACCGCCATGCCGACGAGCCTGTTTACCACTACGAGGAGAAAAAATGCCAAAAGGCCATTGATCTTATCCGCAGGAGAAACCTGCCCGTTGTGCTGGAAGAGGAGCTTTCCAATACCATTGGATTTATCAACGATATTGCTCCGGGGGTGCCGGTGATCATTCCCCACCTGGGAGGCCTCAATGGCGGTTACCGCGCCATTGCTGAAAACCGGCTGTGGGAGAAGCGTGATGTCTACACCGACACGGCCCTGGCACCGGAGCGGGAAATCAGGGCGTACATTGAAACCTACGGCCATGACCGGATTCTCTTTGGGTCGGATTTTCCCTTTGGGGATCCGGTGGAAGAGCTGTCGAAAATAAAGGGCCTGGGCCTGTCAAAAGCCGCTGAAAAAGCGCTGCTTGGGGGAAATCTCAAGGCGCTGCTGGCCGGCGTAAAAGAGAAGATCCAGGATAGATAATCCACAAGGAGTTTGAGTTGTTTTGACACTGCTGTTCACCATCATGGCTTTTTTTGCCATACTGGTCGCTGTCTATCCCCTGGCCGTGTTGATCGTATCCGTCGCCGGCTGGTTGGAAAAAAAAGCGGTTCTGGAAAAGAAGAGGGGCCTTTACAGTGAAGGAACATACAGGGATGCGGTGGAGAGGATCGACCAGAGAACCGACCGGTTCAAGGAGGTAATCTTCTTTGTTGCCGTGTGTGTGATCTTCTTTGCCGTGGCACCGTTTGCAGCGTTTTCCCTGCTGCTGTTCTAATGCATCGTAAAATCAAAAATACCTTGGGCAGCACACCACAGAGACCGGCCAGGTGTTTACATCCACTGCCGTATCCTGCATCCGGCATATCAGCCGGGGCAGCCCTGACTGGTCAATGCCCTGGCCTGTGATACGACATTCAAAATGAAAGGGGGCCAAAAAAA
>JAWOGI010000344.1:0-14845 GCA_046496975.1 Desulfobacteraceae bacterium
TCCGCAATATCCACCACCCCTTTTTTGCTCTTATTTACCAGACGCCCTTCCATCTCCTGGAACTTTTCCGTGTAACTCTTCTTCAACGTCTTGAAATCATTGATCTTGATCCGCAGCTCCCGCTGTTTTTCCTCCCGCTTCTCCTTGCTCATCACAAGGGATTCCCGCTGAATCTTGTTTTTCAGCTCCTCTATTTCCATCCCCTTTTCCTTGAGGGAAGCCTCCAGCTCTTTTCCCTTCTTGTTTATCTCGGCCTTTGCCTTCTGACCTGTGCTGGAGTCGGCAAGGATTTTCTGAAAATCCACGATCCCGATCTTTGAGGCATCTGCTGCCAGAGACGGGATAAGCGTGGAGAAAAAGAACAATGCTGCAGTTAAAAGGACCATACCGGTTTTTTTCATTTTATCCTCCGTTTTTGTAAATTCATAAAATCACAAATATCAAATAAATTCCAATTTTAAAAGGCTCCGCCCATGGAGAACTCCCACCGTCCCTCGCCGGACTTGTATTCGTTGCCGTCGAGGATAACCCCGTACTCGATGCGGATGGGACCCATGGGGGACTGCCACCTGAAGCCGGCGCCGTAGCTGGAGTAGAGATCCTCCAGAACGATATCCTCACTGTCTTCATAGACATCACCGGTGTCATAAAACACCACCCCGGTCAGTCCCACATCCTCAACAAGGGGAAAGAGAAGCTCTGCATTGAACTGGATCATCTTCTCGCCGCCCCTGATCTCAATTTCATCGGCATCCGAAGCATTGATGTCCTGCCAGTCATACCCCCTTACCGAGCGCATTCCCCCCAAATAGAACCGCTCGTAATCGATCTCGATATCCTTGTCCGACTGATCGTCGAGGTATCCTGCCTTGGCATGAAAAAAACCGGTGAACTTCCAGAACAGGGGATGATACCACCCGGCTTCACCTATGTATTTGACAAAATCGATCTCTCCCCCAAGGCCGCCGCCGGCATACTCCACCGAGAGCCTGTGTTTGGACCCGCTGGTGGGGTTGATCCGGGAATTTCTCGAATCATAGCCAAGGGATGTGGTGATGCTGCTGGTAACGTACCGGCCGGCATCCACATCGGTGTACTCCTCGTCCACATGTGTCAGTTCGAAATCTTCAAACCCGTATTTGAATCCCAGGTGGGTGTAATCGAATATCATGTACCCCAGCCGGACAGCACCGCCCTTGCTGTCCTTGTCGTAGTAGTCGTACTCCTTGTCCCAGTTGTACAGATCAAAGCCGGCCGACAGGGGAATGTCAAACAGCCACGGCTCGGTAAAACTCAGGGTGTATTTGTTGGACGAGCCCGAAACTTCTGCCTTGAGGGAGATCTCCTGGCCCCTGCCGAAGAGGTTCCGCTCGGAGATGGAGACCATGGCGAAGAGGCTGTCCTCACTGCTGTATCCCCCGCCGAAGCTGAAGGCGCCGGTGGCCTTTTCCGTTATGTTGACATTCAGATCGAGTTTGTCATCACTGCTGCCCCTGGCCGTTGTCACCTCCACATTTTCAAAATAGTCCGTCCGCCGTAAATTCTGCACCCCTCTCTGGATGCCGGTTTTTGAGTAGAGCTGCTGTTCGTACACCTTGAGCTGACGTCGGATCACCTTGTCCCGGGTCTTGGTGTTGCCGCTGATGATGATCCTTTCGATGTACACCGGCGACCCCTTTGCAATGCGGAAGGTGATATCAACGGTTTTCTTTTCGCTGTTGCGGTTAATCTGCGGGGCGATATCGGCATTGGCAAACCCCTTGTCCGCATAGCGGTCCGTCAGCTGGATAATGTCCTTGCGCAGCTGCTCCCGGCTGAAAAGATCGGAATCATCACTCCCGATATTTTCCAGCAGCTTTTCTTGGGAGAAGAGCAGATCCCCCTTGAAATCGATGGTGCCGTTGGAATACTGGATTCCCTCGTCGATCTTGAAGGTAACGGCAATGCTCTCCTCTTTGTACTCAACCTCCGGCTCCGACACCCTTGCATCCACAAACCCCATGTTCTTGTAGTAGGACTCGATCCTGAAAACATCCTGGGCCAGCTCGTTTCTGTCAAGCTCGCCGGAAGAGGTGATCCAGGAGAAGAATCCCTTTTCATCGGTTTTGATGATTTTTTTGATGGCTTTGTCGGAAATTTCTTTGTTGCCGTCAATGACAATGGTTTCAATCTTGAGCTTCTCCTTCTCATCAATGACAAAGAGAAGATCGGCCTGGTTGTGGTCAAGTTTTTTTGTTTTGTACTCCACAACGCAATTGTGGTAGTTCTTGTCCGTGTAAAGGGCCTGGATCCTGGAAAGATCCTTGTTGATGTTGAAAACATTGAGGATAGAACCGGTGCGGGTGCCAAGGACCTCCTTGAGCTCCTCGTCCTTGTACGCATGGTTGCCCTTGAAATCGATCTTTCTCACAGAGGGCTTTTCCGTTACCTGGAAAACCAGGTTTACCCCCTGGTCGCTCTTTTCACTGATGATCCGGACATCTTCAAAATAGCCCATGGCATAGAGTTTCTTGACATTATCCGGGAAAACGCCGGGATCCAAAAGTTCCCCCTCTTCCAGGTCAATAACCTTTAATATGGCGTAGGATTCGATGCGCTTGTTGCCTGAAACAGTGATGCCGGTGATCATTCTTCGCTGGAAAATCTCACCGGCCATCTGCTTTGAGAGCTGCTGCACGGCAGAGAAGAGCTGCTCGACTCCTTCGACTTCCCTGGAAAAAGAGACCGGCCTTTCCGAGGAGGCAGCTGCCATCTCAACGTCGAGGCTGATGTTGCCGCCAAGGGCAAATATGCTTCCCGTTACCAGGTAGTCAACACCACGGGCAAAAGCTGTTTTCCCCATCTCTCCGGGACGCTTCAGTTCATCCATGGAGAGATCTTCCAGAAACACCCCGGCGGCACCGCTCTTTTCCAGATTCTCCAGAATCATCACAGAAACACTGTTTCCGTAATTTTCCATGCCGGCATCGGCGTGGACCGCAAAGGGCACAATGCCCACGGCGGGGTTGTCACCGGCAGAGGCAGGGGAAAGGCCAGGCAGCACCAGGCCGATGAGCAGTATCAGAATTTTTTTTACAAAATCAGCTTTCATAGACTATGTTATCAACCTTTGTTTTGAATGTTCCAGGGGCCGGAAACCACTCTCCCCTCGTTGATTGTGACCTGTTTGGCCATGAGCCCGGCAAGATCGTTGTTGTGGGTAACAACCATCAAAGTCATGCCAAGCTCCCGGTTCAGCTCCATTAACAGGGAATGGACCTCCTTGCTGTTCTTTCGGTCCAGGTTGCCCGTGGGTTCGTCGGCCAGGAGAATATCCGGCTCCATGACAAGGGCCCTGGCCATGGCAACCCGCTGCTGCTCTCCCCCGGAAAGATCCTCCACCCGGTGTTCAAGACGCTTTGCAAGCCCCATCCGTTCAAGGACAGCCACGGCTTTTTTCCGGGAGCGCTTTTTTGTCTCGGAAGCGATCATGCAGGGAATCATCACATTTTCCAGGGCGGTAAATCCGGCAAGGAGATGGTGGAACTGGAACACAAATCCGATTCTTTTGTTGCGGAAAAGGGCCAGCTTTTCATCTTTCATGGAAAAGAGCTCTTTTTCCTTGAAATAGAGCTCCCCCCGGTCCGGGCGGTCCAGGGTGCCGATGACATGGAGCAGGGTTGATTTTCCGATTCCCGATGCGCCCACCACGGCAATGGTCTCCCCCTGCCCGATGCTGAAATCCACGTTACAGAGGATATCAAGGTCTGCATCCCTGGAATGAAATCCCTTGGAGATACCGTCAAGCCGCAGCAGGGTAGAATCTTCGTGACCGTCATCCATAACGCAGGGCCTCCACTGGGTCCATTTTTGACGCCCTCCAGGAGGGGTAGATGGTCGAGGCAAAACAGATCACCACGGCGGAGAAAGAAATTAAAAACACATCCCCGTATTCCAGCTGAATCGGCAGGGTTGAAAATGGATAGGCGGCGGGCAGTTCGATGAATTTATACCGTTCCAGAAGCATGCAGACAAACACCCCGGCGCCGGTGCCGAAAAGGGTGCCGAAGAGGCCGATGATCATCCCCTTTATAACAAAGATTCTCCTCACCATACGATCCGTTGCCCCCATGGCCTTGAGCACGGCAATGTCCTTGGTCTTTTCCATCACCATCATGATCAGAGCGCTGGCAATATTAAAGGCAGCCACCAGAATAATCAGGGTAAGAATAATGAACATGGCTGTCTTTTCCAGTTTTAACGCGGAAAAAAGGCTTTTATTGATCTCCATCCAGTCCCTTGCGTAAAAAGAGCCGTCAAGAACCGAAAGGATCTCTTTTTTGACACCATCGGCCTTGAAGACCTGTTCCACCCACACCCCCAAAGCAGAGGCCGCATTTCCCATGTCCATCAATTTCTGGGCTTCGGTGATGTGGACATAGGCAAGGGAGCTGTCATATTCATACATGCCCGACTCGAAAACCCCCGTGACCACAAACCGCTTCATTGAAGGTATGTGGCCCACAGGAGAGATCATTCCCCCGGGGGACATGAGAACGATCTTCTCACCTTTGGCGGCACCGATATTCACGGCAAGCTCTTTTCCCAGGATGATTCCCGGCATGGGCTTTCCCCGGCCGGTCCCGGCGAGATTTTCCGTCAGCTCTTCAGGAGTGTACCCCTTGATCAGGCTGATCCGGCATTGGGGATCGATACCCCGGACCACGGCCCCTGACAGGGAACCGGCGGTCTTGATCATGGTCTGGGCAAACACCACAGGAGAGACCGCCTTGACTCCTTTGACCTGTTCGGCCTTTTCCAGGGAGTTCTCGTATTCCCGAACATTGCCCGAATAGCTCATCACCAGGATATGGGGCTCCACACCGAGAATTCTTTTGCGAAAATCCTTTTCAGCGCCGTTCATCACGGCAATGACAATGACAAGGGCCATGACCCCAACGGTGACGCCGGCCACGGAGAGCAGAGAGATCACAGAGATAAACCCCTCTTTTCTCTTTGCCTTGAGGTACCTGCCTGCTATGAAAAATTCCAGGGACATGATATTGGAATCAGGTGTTTTTCATATGGGGAAAAAGTATCACTTCCCTGATGGAATAAGAATCGGTCAACAGCATGACAAGTCTGTCAATGCCGATCCCTTCTCCTGCCGTTGGGGGCATTCCGTATTCCATGGCCTCAACATAATCGGAATCCATGCCGTGGGCCTCGGTTTCACCATCCTCCTTCTGGGAGACCTGCTCCAGGAACCTGGCGTGCTGGTCCCCGGGATCATTGATTTCGGAAAACCCGTTGGCGATCTCCTTGCCGGCGACAAACAGTTCAAACCGGTCGGTGATCTCGGGGTCTGCATCACTCTTCCTGGAGAGGGGAGAGACCTCCACGGGATAACCGGTGATAAAGGTTGGCTGGATCAGCTGAGGTTCCACAAGCATGTCAAAGAGTTTGGTCAGCACCTTGCCGTGGCGCTCCTTTTTGGTGATCGTTATCTCCTTTGTCCTGGCAAAATCCAGGAGGGCCTGGGTATCATCCAGGATCTCCCGGTCCATCCCCCCGATTTCCACCAGGGCATCGTGCATGGAGATCCGACGCCAGCGCCCACCGTAATCGATCATATCCCCCTGGTATTCGACCTTTTCAGATCCTGTAACGGCAACGGCAATTTTTCTGAACATCTCTTCGGTGAAATCCATGAGGTCGTTGTAATCGGCATAGGCCTGGTAAAACTCGACCATGGTAAATTCCGGGTTGTGGCGGGTGGAGACCCCTTCGTTTCTGAAATTGCGGTTGATCTCAAACACCCTTTCAAACCCGCCCACAACCAGCCGTTTCAGATACAGCTCCGGTGCGATGCGCAGAAACAGCTCCATTCCGAGGGCGTTGTGCCAGGTCTTGAACGGGGTTGCCTCGGCTCCCCCGGCAAGGGGCTGCATCATGGGGGTTTCCACCTCCATGAAATCGTTCTCCTCGAACAAAGAGCGCATGACCCGCAGCACCTTGCTTCGCTTTTGAAAAATATCCCTGGCATTCTCGTTCATCACCAGGTCCAGGTAGCGCTGCCGGTATCTCTTTTCCGGGTCCTTAATGCCGTGGAATTTTTCGGGCAGGGGCCTTACCGATTTGGAGAGGAGCCGGAACTTTTTTGCCAGCACGGTCCACTCGCCGGTCCTTGTCTGGAACAGCGGTCCTGTTATCCCGATGAAATCCCCCACATCGAGCTTTTTAAAAAGGGCGTACACCTCGTCCCCCAGCAGATTTTTCTGAAGATAGGCCTGTATCTGGCCGGTCCTGTCCCGGAACCGTATGAACGAGGATTTTCCGAATTTGTTGACGGCCATCATCCTGCCGGCAAGGGAAAAAGAGTCTCCCTCCTGGCCGAGGCGGTCCGGGTCCGTGTCAATGAGCCCTGTTACCTCTTCCATGGTGTGTGTCACCCTGAAATCGTTGGGATACAGCGGCAGGCCGCTTTTCCTGAGCTCTTCGTTTTTTTCTTTCCGCGCCTTGAGCAGCTTGTTTGAATCTTCCATGTTGTCAGTATCGTCTCTCTCTATTTTTTTTATGAAAGCCTTCAGTACTCAGCCTTCAGTAATCAGCATTCAGCTTTCAGTACTCAGTTGTCAGTTGTCAGTTGTCAATTATCAATTATCAATTATCAGTGTTCAGTAAACAATTACAAATTTTCCCCTGCTGGTTACTGACGGCTGATAACTGATTACTGAAAGCTTATGAGGGTGATTAATATCCCATTTGGAGGCACAGTGTCAAGTAACAATGATGAACAGAGCAATTCTAATTATGGCCTTAAGCATCGTTTTGGTCAAAGGGGTCAGGCTTTTGTTATTGACGTTATCGGACAAAAAAGCACAATTAAACCATAAAGTACTCGATAATGTTAATAACGAAAGCCTGACCCCTGTTGGTCTTGTCCAAAACCGTGTTCAGTGTTGTCTGGTGCTGCCGGCTCCGGCCCGGCACTGTTTAAAATCACAGTAAAGACCGTTCCTTTTCCCGGTTCTGTTTCAAGGTCAATCATGCCTTGGTATGTATCGATGATCCTGTGAATGATGGAAAGCCCAAGGCCGGTGCCGTTTGCCTTTGTGGTGACAAAGGGGTCAAACACGGAGTCCAGGTCCTCATTTTTTATCCCCGACCCGTTGTCGATGATTTTCAGATGGACCCGGTCGTTGCGGTACTGGGCAATCCTGACCCGGATCGTCCCCTGCTCTTCAATGGACTCTGCGGCATTGGTCAAAAGATTCCACAGAACCTGCTTGAGGTGCCCCTGCTCCATGTTTACCCAGACCGGGGCATCCAGCCGGGTCTTTATCTCGATCCTCCCTCTGCACACGGCATCCTGCCGGAACAGATCAACAATCTCCTGGACCACAAGGTCCAGGCGGAGGTTGGCAGCATTGACCCGGCCGGGTTTTGCAAAGACCAGAAAATCGTTGACAATGTTTGACAGCCGCTCTGTCTCCCGGAGAACAATCTGCATCAGCCGGTAATTTGGGCTTCCCGGCTGGGCGTCCTCCTTTAAAAGCTGTATGGACCCTGAAAGGGAGGCAAGGGGATTCCTGATTTCATGGGCCATTGCCGAGGCAAGCTCTCCCATGGCGGCCATGCGTTTTACCCGGCGCAGGTGGCCTTCCATCACCTTGAGATCCCCCCTGGCCCGTTTGGCCTGGAGGGCCAGTATGCCGCTCAAAAAAGCCACGGCAAAACAGGCGGCCATGATAATGACAATCCGATATATCACATGGGTCCACTGGACGGCATCGGCCAGAAGAACGGTGGTTTTGAACGGCGTTATCACCCCCAGATATTCAAAATCGATGAGAAGACCGTATTGCAGGCTGCAGCAAAGGGCTATGATCAGCCCTCCCTTGCGGAAAAGCAGCATGCTCGATGCGATAATCACAACCAGATACAAAAAGGTGAAAATACTTTCAAAGCTGCCCGTTACAAAAATAATCGCCGTCACGGCAAAGGAATCCAGGACCAGCTGGAAATAGGCAAAGGTGCGGACAACCTTTACCCTTGGCAGAAAGAGGCCGTAAACCACGGAGACGACAACAAGAAAACCCGAAATGCCGTACAGGGAGACAAAGGGCTGAACCTGGAAGGGGATATCCTCGCCCGTGCAGAAAACAAATGTGGAACAGAAGAGGACAAGGGCAAAAAATGCCCGGAACCAGATCAGCCATTTAAGCCTTCGGGCATCATGGGGTGTGCCTGTATCTGAAATTCTGCTCAAGGGAATATCACCCTATTGCTCCTGCCATTTTAAAGATGGGAAGATACATGGCTATGACAAGCCCGCCGATGACAACCCCGAGAAAGACCAGCAGAAAGGGCTCGATCATGTCGGTGAGGTTCTTCACCGCCTGGTCCACCTCATCATCGTAAAAATCGGCAATCTTGCCCAGCATGGTGTCCAAAGCCCCGGTGGACTCGCCAACGGCAATCATGGAACAGACCATGGAGGGAAAAACCCCGCTTTCCAGGAGGGGATCAGCCATGGATCGCCCCTCGGATATGCCGGCTTTAACATCCATGACAGCAAACTCGACAATCTTGTTTCCCGCCGTCCTGGCCACAATATCCAGGGCCTCGAGGATGGAAACCCCGCTTGACATCATGGTTCCCATGGTTCTTGTAAACTTTGCCACGGCAACTTTCCGGATGAGGATGCCAAAAACGGGAAGTTTCAGGAAGAAATCATCCATGACAATTTTTCCCTTTTCCGTGGCGTAGATCTTTTTCACCAGAAAAGCCGTTGCAAAAAAGCCCCCCAGGATATAACCGATATTGTTGATAACAAAATCACTCATGGCAACTACGACAAGGGTGGGGGTGGGAAGGGCGGAACCAAACCCTTCAAACATCTCGGAAAAGACGGGAATGACAAAGACCAGGATGATTCCCACAACAATGATCGCCACAGCCAGGGTTATGGCCGGATAGGTCATGGCGCCCTTGACCTGTTTTTTGAGCTTCGCCATTTTTTCCATGTAGGCGGAAAGCCGCCGCAGTATCACATCGAGGATACCCCCCGCCTCTCCTGCGGCCACCATATTGGTAAACAGCTCGTTAAAGATTTTCGGGTATTTTCTCAGGGCATCGGCAAAGGTCTCTCCGGATTCAACGGACTCTTTTGTCTCTTTTAGAATTTTTTTAAACGTGGGATTCTCCTGCTGGGCATATAGAATATCAAGGCATTGAAGCAGGGGGAGACCCGCATCGATCATGGTGGAGAACTGCCTGGCAAAAATAATGACATCGGTCTCTTTCACCTTGGGCTGCAGAAAACCGACGTTTTCAAAAAGATCCTTGGGTTTTTCCTTTACCTTTACAGCCTGGATTTTTCTTCTCACCAGGCTGGATCTTACCTGCTCGGCGCTCTCCGCATCCATTTCTCCTTTTACTTTTCTATTCCGCGGGTTCTTCCCCGTCCACTGGTAAACAGGCATTGGCAATCCTTATTTTTTGTAAAACTTTTGCAAAACTGATTTGAGGATTTTACTTCTAATGGTATATAATCTATAGGGTTTTGTTGTCAACTTTATTATACGCGGGGAATTGAGAACAGGGCTTGGTCATAACTTCGGCCAAATCGGCTGGTTCGTGATCAACGGGGTCGTCAACGGGGTCGGGCTTCGGTTATTGCGCTTTTGACAAAGACCTCTGTTTAAAGGCAAATTCAAACAAAAGCGCAATAACCGAAGCCCGACCCCACCCCACGACCCCACCCCACGAAGATTCAAACAGGAGAATAAAAGATGCCCCATACCGTTTTTGATGCCCCGCTTTCCAAAACCATCATGAAAAAAATTTCCCTGCTGTTCCTGAAATGCACAGGGTGGCAGGTGACAGGAGAGCTGCCGGATTCTCCCAAGTGTGTGATCATTGCAGCCCCACACACATCCAACTGGGACCTTCCCTATACTTTGTCTGTGGCCTTTGCCCTGGACATGAAAATCTTCTGGATGGGCAAGGCTTCCATATTTACCCCCCCGTTTCACAGGCTTTTCAGGTGGCTCGGCGGCATCCCCATTGACCGGTCAAAAGCCCATAACACCGTAGAGAAATCCATTGAAACTTTTGAAAAAAGTGACGAGCTGCTCCTTGCCATTCCCCCATCGGGCACACGCAAACAGGTTGCAACATGGAAAACAGGCTTTTACCACATAGCCAGGGGAGCCAATGTACCCATTGCACTGGGATTCCTCGATTACCGGACCCGAACCGGCGGAATCGGCCCACTGATTCACCCCACGGGGGATATGGATTCGGACATGAAAAAAATCCGGCAGTTCTACCAGAACATCACCGGAAAAATCTCCTCACCATCGATCCAGTGATCCTGATCCGCCCTGCCTTCACTACTAACAATTCCAGCAATTTTAATTTTAAGAGATCGGGGTTTGTAAGGGGTTCCCTTAAATTGCACAAAAAATTTGGTTTTATTGCCTTTTAGTGGTAAAAAAGCAACACAGCCCCCTGCTCGCGGTCAGGGGGAAAATTTTGTAAAACGGCTTTTAAAAAGCAGCGGGGGTTGATAACCAGACATGCATGGCACAGATTTTACAGCAGAAACGAAAAAAATCAAGGCAGACACCATCATCACCAGCCATATCAATGCCGATTTTGATGCTGTTGCCTCCATGCTGGCCGCCCAGAAGCTCTACCCCGATTCCATAATTCTCCTTCCCAGCTCCCAGGAGAAAAACCTGCGGGATTTTTTCATCAGCTCCATGAGCTATCTGTTCAACATGGGCTCCCTGGAAACCATCGATTTCTCCCAGGCAAAAAAACTCGTGCTGGTGGACACAAGGCAGAAAAAACGGATCACCGGCTTCTCCTCCCTCATTGAAAACAGCAATATCGAGATCCACATTTACGACCACCACCCCGACCACCACGATGATGTCCGGGGCACCTTTGAACTGACCCGGACCACCGGGGCCACCATCACCATTCTCACCCGGCTGATCAGGGAACAAAAAATCCCGGTAACCCCCGAGGAGGCCACCATCATGGCCCTGGGGATTTACGAGGACACCGGCTCCTTCACCTATCCCTCCACCACCGAAGCAGACCTCAGGGAGGCAGGCTTTCTCCTCTCCTGCGGTGCCGACCTGAACACCATTGCCAGCATGGTTGTCAAGGAGATCAGCCCGGACCAGGTCTCCTGGCTCAACGATCTTCTCAACGAAATGACCTGCCACCGGATCAACGGGCTGGACGTGAACATTTCAACCATTTCTTCACCGGAGTATATAGAGGATCTTGCCGCCATCGTTCAGAAGGTGATGAAGATGGAAGAGATCAATATCTTCTTTGCCATCGTTCTCATGGGAAACAAGATCACCGTCGTTGCCAGAAGCCGGGTTGACGATGCAGACGTGGGAAAGATCCTCTCGTTCATGGGCGGAGGGGGGCACCCCTATGCGGCATCTGCCAAGGTTGAAGAAAAGACCCTTGCCCAGGCGGAACAGCAGCTCCTCGAGATTTTGCAGCGGGAGATCCATGCCACCAACATTGCCAGGGAGCTCATGTCCTCCCCTGCCATCACCATCGAGCCGGATGTTCCCTGCAGGGAGGCAAGCCTCATCATGACCCAGTACAATGTCAATGCCCTGCTGATCCATGAAAAAAGTCAAAACCGCCTCAAGGGGTATATCACCCGCCAGGTCATCGAAAAGGCCCTGTACCATCAGCTGGCCCACCTGCCCGTGAAAGAGTACATGTCCACCGAGGTCACCACAATCTTTCCGGAGGCCGATCTGCCCGAGATCGAAACCAAGATAATGGACGGAAAGCAGCGGATTCTGCCGGTTATGGAAAACGACCGGATCATAGGTGCCGTTACCCGCACCGACCTGCTAAATTTCCTTGTCCAGCGGAACAAGACCGGAGACCAGGCCGACCAGGGAGAAGTCAATGCCAACCGCCACGCCAAAAAGAGAAACATCAACCATCTGTTTGAAGAGCGGCTGGATCCCGAAATTCTCGCCCTGATCAGAAAACTCGGCAGAGCCGGAGACGAGCTGAACCTTTCGATTTTCGTGGTGGGCGGATTTGTCAGGGATCTGCTCTTGTACAAACAGGTGGATGACCTGGACATCGTGGTAGAGGGGGATGGCATCGCCTTTGCCAGAAAGTTTGCCGCCATGGTCAACGGCAGGTGCAACGCCTACAAAAAATTCGGCACCGCCGTGATTGTACTGCCCGACGGATATAAAATCGATGTTGCCTCGGCAAGGCTGGAATACTACAAATTTCCCGCAGCCCTTCCCACGGTGGAGATGAGCTCCATAAAACTCGATCTGTTCCGCCGGGACTTTACCATCAACACCCTTGCCGTCCGGCTCAACCAGGAGAATTTCGGCATCCTCATCGATTTTTTCGGAGCCCAGCGGGACTTGAAAGACAAGGCCATCCGAACCATCCACAATTTAAGCTTTGTGGAAGACCCCACCCGGGTGTTCCGGGCCATCAAGTTTGCCAACCGGTACGGCTTCACCATCGGCAAGCTCACCTCCAGCCTGATCACCAACGCCGTAAAGATCGATTTTTTCAAAAACCTCAGCGGATTAAGGGTCTTTTCCGAACTGCGGCAGATCCTGGAAGAGGAGGATCCCATTCCCGCCGTCACCTCCCTCCAGGCCTATGCCCTGGAAAAGGTGATCCACCCGGAACTGTTCATTGACAGGCGAACCATTCGATGCATGGAAGCTGCCAAAAAAGCCCTCTCCTGGCACGACCTGCTCTACCTGGACGAACAATACCTGCGGTGGTCGGTCTATTTCATGGTGATGATAAAGAGGTGCCCGGTAAGGGTGGCCGAGGAGATCTGCGAGCGGCTCAGATTTTCCCCCACCGAGAAGAAAATCACCCTCCAGCAGCGCCTCAAGGCCGACGAGCGTCTGGGACTGCTGGAAAAGGCCCTGCCCGTTAAAAACAGCATGCTCTACGCCATCCTCTCCATCTTCGGCACCGAGCACATCCTCTACATGATGGCTTCGGCAAAAAAGAAGAAGACAAAAAAGGCCGTTTCCCATTTTTACACCCAGCTGAGAAACGTTAAAATCGCTGTCAGGGGAAGGGACCTTGTCTCCCTTGGCCTGAAGCCCGGCCCCGGGTTTAAGCCGATCATGGATGCCGTACTCAATGCCCGGCTTGACGGCAAGGTGGTGACCCGGGACGATGAAATGGCCTTTGTGAAAACCTATATCCAGAACGAAGACAAAGGAGCCGATTAGCAGCAGTTTTTTTTTATATGGAAATGCAAAAATTGCCGGTTGATCACCAGACCACTTGTGTGATACCTCTTCTCTTCTGCACCATGGTGCAGGGCAAACAACACGGAATTGCCAAAAAAACCGAAGGACAAAAATAATTATAAAACCATCAGGAAAATCTTTAAAAATGAAAAATGCAGACCTCTTAACCGGAATCACGACAACTGGAACCCCCCACCTGGGAAACTACGTAGGCGCCATCCGTCCTGCCATTGAATCCAGCCGGGAGCCTGACAAGACATCATACTATTTTCTCGCCGACTACCATGCCATCATCAAATGCCAGGACCCGGACAAGATGCGCAAATCCTCCCTGGAAGTCGCCGCCACCTGGATCGCCATGGGACTGGATACAGACCGGTCGGTCTTTTACCGGCAGACGGACATCCCCGAGATCCCCGAGCTCACCTGGATTCTCAACTGCATGACAGCCAAGGGCCTGATGAACAGGGCCCATGCCTACAAGGCCTGTGTGGCTGAAAACGAGGCGAAGGGAAGAACGGACCCGGACAAGGATATCACCATGGGGCTGTTCAGCTACCCCATTCTCATGGCGGCGGACATCCTCATGTTCAATGCCGGGAAAGTTCCCGTGGGCAGTGACCAGATCCAGCACATTGAGATGGCCAGGGACATTGCCGGGCGGTTCAACCACCACTATGGAGAGCACTTCACACTGCCCGAGGCCGTTGTGGATGAAACCTCCGCTGTACTGTCGGGCCTTGACGGCAGAAAGATGAGCAAGAGCTACAACAACACCATCCCCTTGTTTGAGCCGGAAAAACGGCTGAGAAAGCTGATCATGAAGATAAAGACCAATTCTCTTGGCCCTGACGAGCCAAAGGATCCCTCCACCTGCACCCTGCTGGCCATCTACAGAGCCTTTGCCACCTCGGAGGAGGTCAGGGAGATGGAAAAACGGTACCATAATGGAATTGCCTGGGGAACGGTCAAGCAGGAGCTCTTTGAGTATCTCAACGAACATCTGAAAGAGCCGAGAAGACTGTACAACGAACTTGTCAGTGCACCCGGAGACATCGAAGAGATCCTCCAGAAAGGAGCCCGGAAGGCCCGGGAGTATTCGGTGCCCTTTCTTGGCAGAATCCGGAAATCCATCGGCATTGACTCGCTGTAACAGCCACGGCACCCCCCGTAAGGTCGCGCAGGGGCAAACACAAAGGTTCCTATCCGTTGCACAGCCCCGTTATCACCCGTGCCGCATCTTTCCGGGCCTGTTTAAACCGGGGGTCCCTGAACCCGGGATGCCAGGAGGAGGCGGAGAGCTCATCGGAGACCACCAGAAGGGCGGCAATCTTCTGTTTGCGGTAACGGGCAGCGGAAAAGAGGGCCGAGCACTCCATCTCCACGCCAATGGCCCCTTTCTGCCTGAAAAAGTTGATTTTCTTTTCCGTCTCCCGGTAGATGCCGTCGGTGGTCCAGATCCTCCCCGTTTTGTGGGAGAGCCCGGCACGGGCAACTGCGTCGGCCAGCTCTTTGGTTGCCGACCTGGACGGCGCTGCCAGGGGGAAGGCCTCGGGATCATC
>JAWOGI010000365.1:0-20632 GCA_046496975.1 Desulfobacteraceae bacterium
GTCTACGACCCATGCTTTGTTGTGCCCGCAGGGCATGGCCGTTATATGAAATGCCCGGGGATAAGTCAATCGTTGAACAAGACAGGGGCTATTGTCTGGTTTTGCCTTGCACAAAAAATTTGAAGACGACTTCCTGGCCAACGATGATGAGAACAAACGATTAATTCATCAATACAAAATGAAATAAAACCTGTCAAGCTCTTATTTCACAATGACATATTTTCTGTCAAACAGCTCTACTGTTGATAATTTGATGCTGCATTTTCTTATAACCCCCATGCCCTGCGGGCACAACAAAGAGAGAAAGTCCGATGCCTCTCACCTCGGAGCAGCCCATGGATGGGCTGCGTGACTCAAAGAGGAGCCCTGGCTCCATGAGCGGAGGGCAATAATACACCCCTGCCCTCCATGGCATGCACTGTTTTTTTTTCTCTTTGTGATATGCCTTGACAGGCAAATTTTCATTTGCTACTCAAGGTGTAGATCTCTTTCGCTGAGAGGGTCCAACGGCCCGCACATATCAGACCACCATACGCTTTTTTGCGCCATAATGATCACAGTTTTTCTATATTGATTATATCAGGAGAATCACTTTGAAAAAACATAGGACAAGGCAGGGTTTCTACAGCCAGAACAACAGATTTACTGCCGGCTCCATGACTGTACGAACCCCCTCTGCTGACCAAACTGACCTTCTCTTAACCCTTCCTCTCTTTTTACCATTCCGCCATAGAATCAACCACTATCTTCAATCCGTGATCCGGCCTGGCATCTGTTCTCTTTTCCAGACCAACCTGGTAAACTTTTGTAATATCTGCCCGGCGGCACAAGGAGTACCTGGCGCTTACCCCATCACTTATGGAGGGACCCCATGGAGACAATTGAAAATGACACTGACCGGCTGAAACCGATCCAGAAAATCGTCCAGGCGTGTATTCAGTGCGGCACCTGTTCAGGGTCATGCCCCAATGAATTTGCCATGGATTACACCCCCCGGAATCTTTGGCAGATGGTGTTGTCCAATGAAACCGATAAAATTTTTCAAAGCAGGACCTTTATTCTCTGTTCGGCCTGCTACTACTGTACCCTGCGCTGCCCCAGGGGCCTTGAGCTCACCGATGCCATGGCAGGACTGAAACAGATAGCGGTGCGGGAAAACCTGCCCCGGCACAGGCAGAGCACCCTCTTCTACAAAAATTTTGTGGACAGTGTCCGGCGACACGGTCGGGTCCGGGAGATGGAGTTCATGACCCTCTATTTTCTTGCCCTGAAGAACCCCCTTCTGCCCCTTGGCTTTGCCGGCCTGGGGGCAAAGCTCTTCATGAAAAAAAAGATCGACCTGCAGCTGCCCTCCAGGGGAACGGGGAAACTCGCACCGCTGTTTGACAAAGTCGCCGAACTGGAGGAAGAGACATGAAATACAACTACTATCCCGGCTGTTCCCTGGAAGGAACGGCAGCTGAATACGACATTGCCACCCGGGCGTTCATCAAGGCCGCCGGTTGCGAGCTTGTTGACATTGACGACTGGACCTGCTGCGGAGCCAGTGCAGCTGACGCGGTGAGTCATCTGCTCTCCCTTGCCCTTCCCGCACGGGTTATCGCCCTTGCCGAACAACAGAACGACATCGACGATATCCTCGTGCCCTGCTCGGCCTGCTATCTCAATTTGAAGCGGGTAACAGCCAAGATCCGCTCGGATTTACCCCTTGCCGAAAAACTCAACCGCATCCTTGAACAGGAAAACCTTGGCCTCTCCGGACGGGCCAGGCCAAGGCATCTCCTCGATATCATTGTCAGGGATATCGGCCCGTCAGCTGTCAGGGACCTTGTTACTAAACCGATGGAGGGCCTCTCCATTGCCCCCTATTACGGATGCCAGTGCCTCCGTCCCTATGCTGTTTTCGACAACCCCGAAGCCCCCGTCTCCATGGAGCCTTTGATAGAGGCCGTCGGCGCCCGGGTGCACCCCTGGGAGATGGGCGGCAAATGCTGCGGTGCCTCCCACATGAACACAAAGCCCCATGTGGCAATGGAACTGGTCGGCGCAATTTTAAAAGGGGCCCGGACCGCCGATGCCATTGTCACGGTCTGCCCCATGTGCCAGATCAACCTCGAGGCCCACCAGAAAAAAATCTCCCGCCTGCACAACGAGGCGTTGAACATCTCCATACTCTACCTGCCCCAGCTTCTCGGTCTGGCTTTTGGCCTGTCGGAAAAAGAGGTGGGGCTGAACCTGAACCTGTCGGTAACCAGGAAATTCAGAAACCGGGCCGGCCTGACAATGGAGAAAAGAGAGACGATCAATGAAACAGCAGACAAATGACAACCCAAGGGTAAATACGCGGTTGAGAAACTTAGATAAATGGGGTCAGAGTAAAATTAAATATTGTGACGTCCATATTAGCAAAAGCTTGATATTTAATTTTACTCTGACCCCATTTATCTTACAGGAGGTTTGAAATGCATGACCGAATCGGATTCTACATCTGCCATTGCGGCATCAACATTTCCTACAGGGTCCGGGTTGCAGAGGTGGCGGAATATGCGGCCACCTTTCCCGGTGTTGTGATCTCCCGGGACTACCTTTTCATGTGCTCGGACCCGGGACAGGAGCTCATCGAAACGGACATCCGGGAACACAACCTCAACCGGGTAGTGGTGGCCTCCTGCTCTCCTCGAATGCACGAAAAGACCTTCCGGGCTGCCTGCCAGCGGGCGGGACTCAACCCCTACAACGCCTTTCACATGGTCTGTGTCCGGGAACACGCCTCCTGGGTCACAGAAAACGAGGACCAGGCCACAGAAAAGGCCATGATGATTGTCAGCGCCGGACTGAGACGGGTGGTCTTCCAGGATCCTCTGATTCCCAGCCGGTTCACCGTCAACAGCAATACCCTGGTTATCGGCGGGGGCATTGCCGGCATGCAGGCGGCTTTAGACATTGCCGCCTCGGGTTTTAAGGCGGTGCTGGTGGAGAAACAGCCCACCGTGGGCGGTCACATGCTGCAGTACGACAAGACCTTTCCCACCCTGGACTGTGCGGCATGCATCGGCACCCCCAAGATGGTCGAGGTGGGGCAGAGCAGAAACATCAATCTGTTCACCTGCAGCGAGGTTGAAGGGATCAAGGGGTTCATCGGCAACTTCGCGGTCACGGTGAACCGCAAAGCAAGATACGTCAAATCCACATGCACCGGCTGCGGAGAGTGTGCTTCGGTGTGCCCGGTGACCCTTCCCAATGAGTGGGACGTTGGAACCAAACCGAGAAAGGCGATCTACATTCCCTTTCCCCAGGCCGTGCCGGTGCGTTATGTCATCGACAAACGGGCCGCTCCCCCCTGCAAAACCGCCTGCCCCGCCGGCACCAATGTCCAGGGATATGTTCAGATGGTGAAAGTCGGCAATTACCAGCAGGCTTTGAACATCATCATGGAGCGGCTGCCCCTGCCCGGGGTTCTTGGACGGGTCTGTCCCCACCCCTGCGAAAATCAATGCCGACGGGCCATGGTGGATTCCCCCCTGGCCATTCGAGCCCTGAAGCGGTTCGCCGCCGACCGGGGAGACCTTTCGGCGGTTCCCCGGCCCGAGGTTCCCCCGCGAAACGAGAAAATCGCCGTTGTCGGCTCCGGCCCTGCAGGGCTGACGGTGGCCTACTACCTCCGGCGAAAGGGGTTCCAGGTCACCGTCTTTGAAGCCATGGCCAAGCCCGGCGGCATGCTTCGCACCGGCATTCCCGATTACCGGCTTCCCCCTGAAATTCTCGACGAGGAGATCGACCACATCCTCTCCACGGGCATTGAACTTCACACCGAAAAAAAACTCGGACGGGACTTTACCCTGGAAAGCCTCAAAGAGCAGGAATTCCAGGCGATATTCCTCGGCATCGGCGCCCATGTGCCGGTGGGGCTCAACATTGAAAACGAGGATGCCGACGGTGTGATGGATGCCGTGCCCTTTCTCTGGCAAGAGAACCTTGATCGACCCGGATCCGCGGGAAAACAAGTCATTGTCATCGGCGGGGGCAATGTGGCCATGGATGCCGCCCGGGTGGCCATACGGTCCGGTGCCGAAACGGTTACGGTTGTCTACCGGCGAACGGCCAAGGAAATGCCCGCCGATCCCGAAGAGATCCAGGAGGCCAGGGAAGAGGGGATCAGTCTTGTCACCCTTGCCGGCCCCAAAGCGGTGAAGGTGGACAACGGCCGGGTCTGCGGGCTTGTGTGCATGAAAAACCGACTGGGACCTGCCGACGACAGCGGCCGACGGCGGCCTGTTCCCATGGAAAACAGCGAATACCTCCTGGAATGCGACATGATCATTCCGGCCATCGGCCAGAAGGTCGACACCGGCCCCATCCTTGACTCATTTCCCATAAAGACCACCGCCTGGGGCACCCTGGCGGTGAACCACACCACCATGGAAACCTCCCTGCCCGGGGTCTTTGCCGCGGGGGACGGCACCACAGGCCCTGCCACCGTGGTCGAAGCCGTCGCCGGGGGCCACAAAGCCGTTGCGGCCATTGAACGGTATCTCAACAACGAAATGGCCCTGTTTGACCAGGAAAAACATGAGCCGGTTGTCCCACCCATAGAAGCGGATTTTGCCCCCATGCCCAAAAATCCGGTTCGGGTAAAACGGGCGGAACCGGATTTTTATGAACCAGGGGCACGGATCGGATCCTTTGAAGAGGTGGATCTGGGCCTCAACGAGGTCGCTGCCCAAAAAGAAGCCGAAAAATGCCTCAACTGCGGCGGCTGCTGCGACTGCCGGCTCTGTGTGGACCAGTGCAAGGCCGAGGCCATCGACCACGACATGGTCGATGCCCACGACACCATGGATGTGGGATCCATCATCGTTGCCACGGGCTTCGATGCCCTGGACCCCTCTCCCATCACCCAGCTGGGATACGGCCGTTATCCCAATGTCTTTACCAACCTGGAGTTTGAACGGCTCTCCAACGCCACCGGCCCCACGGCGGGCAAACTGCTCAAGCGAAATCCCGCCGATCCCATGGAATATACAACGCCGCCGAAGAGCGTTGCCATCCTCCACTGCATCGGCAGCCGGGATGTCAATCACCACGAGTACTGCTCCCGCACCTGCTGCATGTACGCCTTGAAATATGCCCATCTGCTCAAGGACAAATGCGGCCACGACACCGAGATATACAATTTCTACATTGACATGCGCTGTTTCGGCAAGGGATATGAAGAGTTTTACGCAAAGGTTCAGTCCGAAGGCGTTCACATGATACGGGGCAAGGCCTCCCAGGTCACCGAAGAAGTCGACGGAACACTGGTTGTCAAGGCCGAAGACACCCTCCGGGGCAGAGTTGTTCACGTGCCCGTGGAGATGGTGATCCTCTGCACGGCCATGGAACCCAGGGCAGACGCGGGCCAGGTGGCACGGACCCTGAGCATCACCACGGGCAGTGACGGCTTTTTCCAGGAAGAACACCCCAAGCTGGCCCCGGTCTCCACCCCTTCCAGCGGCGTTTTTCTGGCAGGGGCCTGCCAGGGACCCAAGGACATTCCCGATGCCGTTGCCCAGGCCAAGGGGGCGGCGGCAGAATGCCTGGCCCTCAGTGCCAGGGGCGAGGTGGAAGTGCCGCCCATGACATCGTTTATCGACCCGGACATCTGCGTGGGGTGCCAGGTCTGCATTGGACTCTGCCCCTATTCGGCCATCGAATTCGATGCATTTAACCATGTCTCCGTGGTCAACCATGCCGTGTGCAAGGGATGCGGCAGCTGTGCCGGCCACTGCCCCAGCGGGGCGGCCAAGGTCAGGCATTTTACCGACAGACAGATTTTTGCCGAAATCGACGGATTGCTGCTCAATTGAAACAAAAGTGACCAAATTAGCACATTTGATCCTAGAACAAGCTATCAATCCAGGATTTCCACAAGTCAACAGGAGTGAATGAGATGAGCGAATTTGAACCCCAAATTGTTGGTTTTTTCTGTAACTGGTGTACATATACCGCTGCCGATCTGGCGGGGACCTCCCGGCTGGCCTACCCGTCCAACGTCAAGATCATCCGCATGATGTGCAGCGGCATGGTTGATCCCAAATATGTGATCAAGAGTTTTCTCAACGGCGCCGACGGCGTCCTCATCGGGGGGTGCTGGCCCGGGGATTGCCACTATATCAACGGCAATCTCAAGGCAAGACGGCGGGTGGCTCTGCTCACCGAAATCCTTGGGGCCTACGGCATCGATGAAAACAGGTTCTGGCTCAGGTGGATTGCCGCCAGCGAAGGCACCATGCTCCAGGAGGTGGCCGGGGAAATGACGGAAAAACTCAAACAACTCGGGCCAAGCCCCCTGAACCGGGAAACTGCGGCAGGTTGAACAAACGGGGCCTTGATCATACCCTTGACCATAATAGTGGGGTCACTCCTTTGGACGAAACGATGATCAAGGCCACAAACAAAGAGGATATCCATGGCACACTATACAAAACTGACCTTTAACCAGGGCAAACTCAACAAAACAGTGGCGGCATTCTTCAAGGATCTCATGGAAAAGGGAATTGTGGATGCTCTTCTGGCCCCCATGGCCCAACCGGCAAAAGGGGTGATGCAGACCCTTGTCACCACTGCGGGCCAGCTGGACCAAATTGACCTCTTTGCCCCCGTGGTACCGGTGAACGGAGCCAAGCTGGCCTCGTCCTTGACCCGGACCCCTTCGGGCAAGAAGATCGCCATGGTGCTGCGCTCCTGCGAAGTCCGGGCACTTCTGGAACTTGTCAAGCTGAAACAGGCCAGCCTGGAGGATGTTCTGCTCATTGGCATGGACTGCCTGGGCCGGTATGAAAACCAGGACTTTTTAAGGTTCCAGGAAGAACAGAACACATCGGAAACCTTTCTTGAAAAGGCCCTTGGCAATGAGACCTCAACCGGCGACATAAAGATCACTGATGCCTGCAAAATCTGTGAGCATCCCGTACCAGACAGTGTGGATCTCAGACTTTGTGTCATCGGCACCCAAACGGGCACCCTCTACGTCGAAGGCGCAACCCCCAAGGGTGAGAAGGCCATGGAAGACGCAGGACTGGAAAGTGCCCCAACGCCGCCGGAACGGTCCAAAGCCGTTGAGCAATTGACAAAACAGCGCATCCAGGCCCGGGACAAACGCTTTGACGAATACCGGGCAGCGGTAAACACCGTCGAGGCCCTGGAAGAAAAGCTTTCCAGCTGCATCAACTGCTACAACTGCCGGGTGGCCTGTCCGGTGTGCTACTGCAAGGAGTGCGTGTTTGTAACGGACACCTTCCGCCACAATGGAGAGCAGTACCTTCGCTGGGCAGAGAGCCGGGGGACCTTGAAAATGCCGGCGGACACGGTTTTCTATCACCTGACCCGCATGGCCCACATCGGCCTCTCCTGCGTGGGGTGCGGCCAGTGCACCAGCGCCTGTCCCAACGGCATCGATCTCATGCCCATGTTCAGAACCATCGCCGACAAAACCCAGGCCCGTTTCGATTACCAGGCCGGCAGATCGGTGGATGACCCCCAGCCCCTCACCGTTTTTTTCGATGATGAAATGACCGAGGTCACAGGACAGGTAAAATAGAGACAGGCAAACACTAAATAGTGTCTGAACGAAAACACCGTGTTTGGACGAAAATTTACCCAGGTGCAAGGCGCAAGAAATTTTAAAACCGGAGTGTACTCAGGTACATGAGGATTGTAAAATTTTGCAGCAACGCAGCAGATGGGTGAATTTTCGTTCAAACACTAAATAGGAATCGATACCATGGCAGAGCAAAAACAAACAGGCACCGTTCTTGTGGCCGGTGCCGGCATAGGGGGAATCAAGGCGGCCATTGAACTGGCAGAGGTCGGTTACCGGGTGGTGCTGGTGGATTCTTCTCCCTGGATCGGCGGTATTCTGGCCAAGCTTGACAACCAGTTTCCATCCAACCACTGCGGCATCTGCCGCATGCTTCCCATGGCCGGCCGTGAAAACGCCTCCCAGTACTGCATGCGCAAGGGAATGTTCCATGACAATATCGAGATACTGGCCTTTACCGACATTACGTCCCTGACGGGGGATGCGGGGAATTTCACCGCAACCCTGAAGCGACACCCCAGATACGTTGACCCGGACCGGTGCAACGGCCTTCTTGCCTGCGTTTCCGTCTGCCCCGTTGAAACCGGTGACCCCTTCAACGAGAATCTGACAAAACGAAAGGCCGTTTACCAGCCTATTCCCCACAGCACGCCCCCCATGCTGCGGGTGGACATGGATATCTGCACCAGATGCGGCGAATGCGTTTCCATCTGCCCCACCAACGCCATCGACCTTGACCAGGAAGAACAAGAGGAAACACGTCAGTTCCAGGCGGTCATTCTCGCCTCGGGCATGGAGCTTTACAACCTCGATGAATTTGAAGATGCAAAGGCCTATGCCGTTTCCAGGGATGTTGTCACCGCCCTGGCCTTTGAGCGGATGCTCAGCGCCACGGGCACCTATGACGGAACCATCCGGCGGCCATCGGACAGCCGGCCGGCGGGCAAGATCGCCTGGATCCAGTGCATGGGGTCCCGGAACCGGCGTCAGCAGCAGAACTACTGCTCGTCGGTCTGCTGCATGTTTGCCTTGAAAGAGGCGGTGATGGCCAAGGAGAGGTGCGGAGAGGAGATTGAAACCACGATCTTTTACATGGACATGCGCACCTTTGGCAAAAACCACTACCAGTACCGGGAATGGGCCGAAAACGAGCACGGTGTCAAGCTGGTGCGGTGCCGGGTCCAGGAGGTGATCCTCAACCCGGACAAGACCCTTGGTCTCCGCTATTTTGACCCGAAAACCAACCGGTTTTTTGTGGAAAACCTGGACATGATCGTCATGTCCACGGGCCAGGTTCCCTTCCGGGACCACGGGGCAGCTGCAGCGCTTTTGGATATCGAGGTCAACGACCAGGGGCTTGTGCCCACCGACGCCCATGACCGGGTCAAGACCCTGAAGCCCGGGGTGTTTGTCTGCGGATCATTCATGGGCCTTGTCGACATCAGCGAGGCCGTCTCCAGCGGTATTGCCGCGGCGGCGGGGGCCGTTTCCCTTTTGTCCACCCTGGATGTCAATCGTGTTTTCCGGGATACCGGCAAAAAAGCGTCGGACAGCACCGGTGCCCCTCCCCTGGTTTCGGTGGTCCTCTGCCGGTGCTGTGAAGAGAAAAAGAGATGCCGGGTCGATGTGGACCGCCTTTCCAAAACCATTGCCCGGCAGAACGGTGTTGGCCAGGTGACCGTGGAGGATACCCTGTGCGGCCATGAAGGGAAAAAACGGCTGTCAGAGATTGCCGAAGACTCTTCCTGCAACCGCATGGTCATTGGCGCATGCCAGCCCTATCTCTACCGGCCGACCTTGAAAAACAAGGTGCAGAACGCCGGGTTTTCCCCTTTTTTTGTGGTCATGCGCGACCTTGCGTCCATTGTCCATGCCCCGGAATCCGTGGAAAACGGCAAAGATTTGACCAAAACGGCCTTCTGCGAGATCCAGGCGGCCATTGACCATCTCAAACTCCAGCCGCCCCTGTTCATTGAACAGCGGCCCATCAACCAGACGGTACTGGTGGTGGGGGGCGGCATGGCAGGCATGACGTCGGCCCTGTTCCTTGCCGACCAGGGGGTGACGGTTCACCTGGTGGAAAAGGCCGACACCCTTGGCGGGTACGCCGGAAACCATGTACACACCACCATCGACAACCTCGACCTTGTTGCCATGTCCGAAAAAAACATCGCCGGTGTGACAAACCATGAAAAGATCACCGTTTACCTCAATTGTGAGATCACCGCCGGCAGGGGCAGTTTCGGCGCCCTGGAAACCACCCTCCACGACAAGAACCAGGATAAGAAAACCTTTGTTCACCACGGAGCGGCCATCATTGCCACCGGCGGCCGGGAGGGAAAAACTGACGAGTACCGCTACACCAGCTGCGACAGGGTGGTCACCCAGGGGGAACTCAAAGAGGGCCTTTACAAAGGCACCATGGACCCCGGCACCATGGAGACGGTTGTTATGATCCAGTGCGCCGGGTCCCGGAAAAAAGAGGGCCGCCGTTACTGCAGCCGCATCTGCTGCATCGGCGCCGTTGAAAACGCCCTGGCCGTCAAGAAGATCAACCCCGATGCCCGTGTCATTGTGCTCTACCGGGACATGACAACCCCGGGGTTTGCCGAGCAGTACTACACAGCGGCCAGAATGGCAGGGGTGATCTTTGTCTCCTACGACCTTAACAGAGAACCGGTGGTGGATCTTGTTGACGACAAGCCAAAGGTGACCTGTTTTGAACCGGTTCTCAATTGCGATATGGAAATAACAGCGGACCTTGTGGTTCTGTCCACCGGGGTCGATCCCGAACCGGCCAACAGGGACCTTGGAAAAACCCTGGGCCTGCCCGTGGATGACAACGGCTTTTTTGCCGAGGCTGACCCCAAATGGCGGCCGGTGGAATTCCGGAAAAACGGGTTTTTCCTGGCCGGCACGGCCCACTCGCCAATGGGAATCAAAGAGGTGATTGTCCAGGCCCGGGCCGCTGCCCAGAAGGCCCTTGCCGCCCTCTTTCCGGAAACCATCAACCAAACCTGCATCACATCGACGGTGCACCACGCCCTGTGCGTCCGGTGCCAACTCTGCGTTGAGATATGTCCCTACAATGCCCGCTCCTACGACGGAGAACTGGACAGGATAGTTGTGGATGGTGCCGCCTGCCAGGCCTGCGGCATGTGTGCCGCCGCCTGCCGGAACAATGCCGCTGAAGTGGCGGGATGGAGCGACAGGCAGATCATGGCGACAATTGACAGTAAAATGGAACGGGATACCCTCTCGGATGACCTTCCAACAGGAGAATAACCATCATGGATTTGAATGAATCCGATAAAAACTTGTGGAAAGAGATCTACAACAGCGAGAACCTTCTCTGCTGTTTCAACTGCAGCACCTGCATATCGGGCTGCCCCGCCTCCCGGGGCAATCCTCCTTTGCTGGTGAGAAATCTGGCCCGGATGATTGTTTACGGGCTGGAAGAGGCGCTCTTTGACGAAGATACCCCCTGGTCCTGTGTCTCCTGCTCCAGGTGCGAAGAGATGTGCCCCATGGATGTCAAACCCTTTGAGATGATCCTCGCCCTTCGAAAATGGCAGAGCGCCAACGATGAGACCCGGATTCCCACGGCCATTGTGGATATCTATAAAAGGGGGTACACCCAGCCCGTGGGCACCAATGACGAACTGCGAAATTCCCTTGGCCTTCCGGAACTGCCCACCATCACCAAAATGGCCGACCAGCTGAAGCTCTACCAGGAGATGCTGATGAAAACCCCCGTGGTCAGTGAAAACGACTATATGTTTAAAGAGGAATAGAAATGGAATTATGCCTTTTTCTTGGATGCAACACCCCTGCCATTCGACCGGATGTCGAGCGGGCCATACGGGCATCAATGCCTGAACTGGGAGTCGACCTGGTGGATGCCGAGGGGTATGTCTGCTGCCCTGCCTTTGGGGCGTTTCCCTCAACGGACGACGAGTCCCACCTGGCGTCCAGCGGATGGAACCTCTCCATTGCCGAATCCAAGGGGCTGGATCTCATCGTCGAATGCGGCTCCTGCTACAGTTCCCTCACCATGGGCCTTGACCACCTCTCCCATGACAAAACAAAGCTTGCCCGGGTCAACGAGCTGCTGGAACTCACCGGCCGGCAGCTTGAATGCAACACCCGGGTGCGGCATATCTCCGAAGTGCTGTACAATGAGGTGGGGTGCGAAAAAATCTCAGCAACCGTTAAAAAGAACCTGAAAGGGCTCCACGGGGTTGTTCAATACCCCTGCCACACCCTCTTTCCAAGTGAGCTGGTCGGTTTTGAAGCGTCTGCCCGGCAGCCGAAAATACTGGCCGAACTGACCAGGGCCCTGGGGGCGGACATCGACCACTTCAGCCTTGAAATGCAGTGCTGCGGGGGAGCCGGCGGGTTTAAGAACAACTCCCCCGACGAGGCGGTGCAATTCACCAGGGAAAAGCTCGATGCCATTATCAATGAAACCAAAGCAGACTTCATTGTGGTTTCGTGCATCACCTGCCTGATGCACCTGGACTCCGTTCAAAAACAGCTCAATGAAACTATTGGTGAGGACCGCTACACCATACCGGTGTTTGACTACAACCAGTTGCTGGCCCTGTGCATGGGGTTTGAGCCCAAGGAGGTGGCCTCCATCTGTCAAATCGACAGGCAGCCGGTGATCCAGAGCCTGCAGCTTTGAAGAGAAACGTCGCTGCCGAAAAACAAGGAGAGCGCTGATATGTTTAATAAAATATTGTTTGCAACATCAACAGAAAAAGCCTGTGACCATGCTGCCCGGGTGGCTTTTAACATCGGCCGTCTCTACAATGCACACATTGACATTTTCCACGTTGTCGACCCTTTGACCGACCCCCAGGCCCAGGGTACAAACGGTGCCGGAACCGGCGAACAGGTCGCGGAAAAGATCAGGCAGAAGATAGAATCCCGCTATGCAGAGCAGCTGCCAAAGGCCAAGAGCCATGCCGTAAAAGTCGTATCGGGTGCCCTTGACAGGGAGATGCTGGCTGAAATCCAGGCCGGCCGACCCGGTCTTCTGGTGCTTGGGGAGAGCTTCTCCGGGCAGCCGGACCGGGAGGCTTCGACCAGGGAAAAAGAAAAAGCCGTTCAAAGAATTGCCCGGGAATCGGCCTGCCCGGTGCTCTTTGTAAACCGTGCCGCGGCTTCTTTCTGGGGTTCTATTTCCAATGTGGTCTTTGCCACTGATTTTTCCAACGCGTCGGAAGCGGCCTTTGCCTTTGCCTGTGAGTTGACCCGGCACATCCAATGCGAGCTTCATATTTTTCACGTTCAGACCTTGAGCCTGACACCGGAATCAGAAGTTTTCAATCAGGATGATATTGAACATCGTATACGGGAAAAGCTCCGTTTTTTCAGAAAAAAATATGTTTCCAGGATGCAGGGAATTGACAGGTATGCCATTGAAGTGTGGGAGGGAGACCCCTATGTTGAAATCGTCAAGTATGCCAGGGAAAAGTATGCGGATCTCATTATCATGGCAAAGGATTCAAGAAACCCAAGGTCTGAAACCGAGGCCCTGGGCAGCAATACCAGGCAGGTGATTCTCCGGGCCGGATGCCCTGTCCTCTGCATCAACCGCGCCTGATCATGACTTGGGCCAGATCCGCCGGTTTGGTGGGGTGTTGGGGGGGGTCCCCGTTGGCCCGCCAAATGTGACGAGGGGCCGATGTTATGACCAAGTCCCTTTTTTCTATTGACTTGACCGGGGAAAAACTATAGAGATGAACGATAGAAATTCCTTGTTTTGCTTGAAACAATGGGGCTTGGTCATAACATCGGCCATATGTGACGAATGGCCGATGTTATGACCAAGCCCAAATAATGCTTCAAAGAAAGAGCCAGGGGAGAAAACATGTCCAAAAACACCTTTTTTCAGCTGACCCTTATCACATTGATTCTGCTCTCCATCTTCCTTCCCCTGATTGGGCAGACCGGTGCTGACAAAAACAGCCCGGGGAAAAACAACCTTGACACGATTTCCTTGTCCGGCAACAACCCGTCAACCACCGATGAGATGCCGGCAGTCTATTTTCGCCATGATCTCCACTCAAGGGCCGTTGATGGAAGATGCACCGCCTGCCATGTAAAAACCAGCACCGGGTTTGACTTCTCCTTTAAATCCATCAGTGACCAGACGCCCATGGATTTCTTCCATGACAACTGCACCAACTGCCATGGTGAACGGACAGCGGCCGGCGAAACTTCAGGCCCGGCAACGGCCCAATGCCGATTGTGTCATGTTGATAAAATGCAGAAAGCCCCGGTGAAAGAAGAAATCATTTTTGATTCCCTGCACTATCTCCATGAAGATTCTTTGGCCATCAAGGGCAAGGATTCGTCAACCCCGGAGAATTGCAGTGCATGCCACCACTCCTACGATGAAACCACCAAAACCCTTGTTTATGTCAGCGGTGATGAGCTGCCCTGCTACGAATGCCACTTGTCAGAAGCCCGGGACGGCATACCATCCCTGGGCCAGGCGTCCCATGAATCCTGCGTTGGATGCCACCAGATTATGGCAGATGGCAACACTGCTACAGGACCGGTAAACTGCAGCGGCTGCCATGATCAAGGGTAGACGAACAGCGATTGAAACAGCGAAAATCCAGCGATCTTTTCAACTTGTTGTCTCCATGGACATAAAAAAGAAAACCATGTCAGCAACCCGTGTAGACAGCTTGCCAAACTCGATTCACAGGGAGGGATAAACCATGCATGACCTTTTAACGGGATTTTTTTTCTGGACAGCCCTCGGGATCTGCCTTGTCGGGGTGATTGTCCGGTTCGTTTCCTATTTCAAGGGGTTGGACTGGAAGCTTGACAGGGTGGCCTACACCGCCTATCCTGCCGCCGGATTGAAGGGGGCATTTTTCTCCATTTACCGTTGGCTGATCCCCTTTGGCACCCATGGCTGGCGCACCCAGCCGGTGATCACCCTCCTCTTTTTTGGATTCCACATCGGGGCGGTGCTGGTTCCCGTTTTTCTTTTGGGCCACAATGTCTTTCTCCGGGAGAAGCTGGGCTTCTCTTTTTTCACCCTTACCCCCATTGCCGCCGATGTTCTGACCTGGACAGCGCTGATCTGTCTCCTATTGCTCATTGCCAGACGGCTGCTGCTTCCCCATGTCCGGATCATGACCACGATGTATGACTATACCCTTTTGCTGATATCCGCCGCTCCCTTTGCAACGGGCCTTCTTGCCCGGTATCACACCGGAGGGGACTACTCGTTCTGGCTGAACATGCATATCTTCTACGGGGAACTGCTGTTGATCGCCATTCCCTTTACAAGGCTTTCCCACATCTTTTTATTTTTCGCCTCCCGTGCCCAGCTTGGAATGGATTTCGGCATTAAACGGGGGGGAAAGAAAGGAACCAACATGGCCTGGTAAAGGCAGGACACCACCCAGGCCCCAGGAGGAAAAGGTATGCCCCAAGGAACACTTTGCAACCAAACACCGGCCAACACAGCCGAAGCCGTCAATGCCCTGCTCTCGGACACCAGCGGCAACACCTATTACCGGGAGATGAATGACCTGGACGTTGACCGTGATCTGCTGTGGACGACAATTCAGAAATCCTGCAGATCCCGCATTAAAACCTGGCTTGAAATCTGTGCCCACTGCGGCATGTGTGCAGACGCCTGCCTCTTTTACCATACCAGCAACAAGGATCCCAAGCAGGTGCCTGCCTACAAAATCCAGTCAACCCTTGGAGAGATGATCAGAAAAAAGGGAAAGGTGGACAACCGGTTCATGCAGGATGCCATGGAGACGGCATGGGCAAAATGCACCTGCTGCAACCGATGCGCTTTGTACTGTCCCCACGGGATCGATACGGGCATCATGTTCGGGTATCTCAGGGGACTATTGTACCAGCAGGGCTTTGTTCCCTGGGAGCTGAAGATCGGCGCCGGCATGCACAGGGTTTACCGTGCCCAGATGGACGTCACCAGCGAAGATTTTGTGGATACCTTTGAGTGGATTGTCGAAGAGTATGAAGACGATTTTCCAGGATTGACCGTTCCCGTGGACGTCAAAAACGCCGACATCATGTACACGGTGAACGCAAGGGAGGTGAAGCACTACCCCGAAGATCTTGCCGAGGCTGCCATCCTCTTTCACATGGCCGGTGAAAACTGGACAATTTCTTCCACGGGGTGGGAGCAGACCAGCCTTGCCATGTTTGCAGGCGACTGGGAGGCCTGCAAAATGCAGGTGGAAAGTGTGTACCATGCCATGGAGACGCTGACACCGGCCCGGATGGTGGGAACCGAGTGCGGTCATGCCCACAGGGCCACTGTCATCGAAGGACCCTACTGGGCGGAAAGAAAAAACGGCCAGCCCCCGGCGGAATCCATCCACTACATTGAATGGCTTGCCGAAGCGCTGAAAACGGGAAAACTGAAGATTGACCCGGCCAAACGCATCAACGAACCGGTGACCCTTCAGGATTCGTGCAATTACGTTCGCAACCAGGGACTCAAGAATGCCGCCCGGGAGATTATCAGTCATATTGTCCAGCCCGGCTGTTTCATCGAGATGGCCCCCAATAAAGAGCATAACCACTGCTGCGGCGGGGGCGGCGGGCTCAATGGCCTGGGGATATACCGAAAACAGCGCAACACTGCCATGATGAAAAAGAGAGATCAGATCCTGGCCACCGGTGCCAAACTGGTCTTTGCACCCTGCCATAACTGCTGGGATGCCATCCGGGACCTTGAAGAAGAATACAAGATCGGCATCCGATGGTCGTTTTTCAAACCCATTGTCATTAAAATGCTGGAGATACCTGACCATTTAAAGCCTGAAGAGTAGGGCAGATCCTTTAACCAAGCGGGGTTTCACATGTTTAAGAACATTTTATTTGCAACGGCAGCCACCGGAGCAAGCGACCATGCCGCAAGGGTTGCCTTTAACATTGCCGAAAACTGCAACTCCCATGTGACCATTTTCCATGTTCTCGGGGTGCCCTCCAGGGGATTCAGCCAGGTTGTGGTGGACGTCAAAACCCGGGAAAAGGTGGAGGTGGATGAGGAGTACACGGCCTGGGTGAAAGAAGAGATCAGAGCCTATTACGAAAAATACCTGGACAAGGGGCTGAACTGCACCATTGATGTTGCCGTGGGGGTACCTGCCAGGGAGATACTGCGCCGGGCCAGGGACATTAAACCGGACCTTGTTTTAATCGGCGGCAGCACGGGCAGTGACGAGGATGTTTTTTACAAAAAGTATGCCGCCGGATCAACCCTGCAGAAGGTGGCCCGGTCTGCCCCATGTCCGGTTCTTGCCGTGAACCGGCCGGCAGCCTCTTTCTGGGGGGGGGTGTCAAACATTGTTTTTGGCACCGACTTTTCCAAAACCGCTGACCGGACATTTGATTTTGCCCTCAAGGTGGCCAGAACCATGAACTGCGAACTGCACGTTTTTCATGCCGTTGATATCAACCCGGTTCCCGGGGGCACCCTTTTGCTGAGCCAGGATGAAATTGAGCTGAAGATACGAGAGGCCCTCAGAGAGATCCGCAGGCGGTACTGGCCCGGTTTAAAAACCCTGAAAGCCTGCTCCATGGATGTGTGCGAGGGAATCCCCTATTTTGAAATTGTGAAATACGCAAGGGACAAGCATGCCGACCTCATTATCATGGCCCACCATTCCAAAAAAATGGTGGAGGAAAACGCACGGTTTGGCGGCAATGTCGAACAGGTCATTGTCAGGGCAGGCTGCCCTGTTTTGAGTATGAACAAATAAAAGATAAAATCGAGGATGTTATGAAAAAGAAAATTCTGGTCATTGACGACGATTTTAATATCAGGGATTATATTGTCTCTCTTTTCGATGACAACGGATATGACACCCATGTTGCCGGGGATGTCAAGGAGGGGATCCAGGTGGCAAAAGCCGAAAAACCCGACCTGATCACCCTGGATATTGAAATGCCCGGAGAATGGGGCCCCCGTTTTTTCAGCCAGCTCTCCCAGGACCCCGAGCTGAAAAACATACCGGTGATCGTTATCACAGCCCTGTCCGGCCACGAACACGCCATTGTCAAGGCGGTTGCCTCCCTGTCAAAACCCTTTGACCGGAAGGAGCTCTTAAAAATCGTCCAGGAAACAATCCATTGAAAGATCGGGTTTTATCATGGCTAAAAAAGTACTGCTGATAGACAGGGAGACCGACCATGCCCAGGCCCTTAAACTGTTCATCCAGCGCCTGGAGTATGACGTCACCTGTGCTGAAACCGTTGACAGTGTGAACACAACCATCAGCCGGGGCACCTGGGATATTATTATTGCAGACCCCTTTATCGGTGACACCATGGTCGACTGCCTCGAATCCATTAAAAAGAGCCGGCCCCTTGTTCAGCTGATCATCCTTGCCAAAAAGGACCGGCTGGATTGTGCCATGGAGACCTTTGAATCCAGGGCATCCCATTACCTGGAACTGCCGGTGAACAGCAAGGCTTTGGATCTGGCCCTGGCATCCGCCGCTAAAACCATCTCCCTGAACAGGCGGGTCGGCCGCTACTCGGAGAGGCTCGCCGACCTTCACAACGCCCAGACACTGCTCTCCCAGTTGTTCGAGGAAGTGCCCTGCTATATCTCCGTCCAGGACAGGAACCTGAGAATCACCGCAACCAACAAACGGTTCAAATACCATTTCGGCAGCCAGATCGGAGGGTTCTGCTATGAGATTTACAAGTACAGAACCTCACCCTGCCGTGACTGCCCGGTCCTTCAGACCTTTGAGGACGGGAAATCCCACAGCACGGAAGAGGTGGTGACCTCGAAATTCGGAAAGCAGTACAATGTGCTGACCCGGACAGCGCCCATCAGGAATGAAAACGGCCAAATCACCCAGGTGATGGAGATGGCGACCAATATCACCCAGATCAGGCAGCTCCAGGACCACCTGATCTCCCTGGGGATGATGATCGGGTCCATGTCCCACGGCGTCAAGGGGATGCTTACGGCCCTGGACGGCGGTATTTATCAGCTGGAAAAAGGATTGACACAGAAAAATGACGCCCGGGTCCTCAAGGCCTTTGGCCAGATCCAGACCATGTCAGAAAAAATCAAGAAAATGGTACTGGAAATTCTCTACTACGCCAAATCCCGGGAGCTGCAGTACAAAGAAATTGAGGTGGCGGATCTGGCAAACAACAGCGTTTCCACCATCAAGCCCATGGCAGAGGACAACGACATCATTCTGGACATCTCCATGCCGGAAAACCTCGGCACCATTGAAGTGGATCCCAGCTGGATGGAAGCGGCCCTGGTCAATTTCCTGGAAAATGCCGTGGATGCCTGCATATCCGACAGGGACAAAAAAGAGCACATCCTTAGATTTCAGGTAACACAGCCCAATGATGATGAAATCTGTCTGATCGTTGAGGACAACGGCATTGGCATGGACACGGAAACAAAGAACAGGATGTTTACCCTTTTTTTTACATCCAAGGGCTCCCAGGGCACCGGCCTGGGTCTTTTTATCGCCCACCGGGTGATCAAATACCACGGGGGCAGTGTGACAGTGACATCGCAACTGGGCCAGGGCACCCAATTCTCCATCCTGCTTCCCCGGAAAAAACCTGACAATGCAAAAACAGTGGAATTTCCCAAGACGGAAAGGTGAGCCCCAGCTTAAAACAGTTTCTGCTGGTTACTGATGGCTGATGGCTTTCAAATGGACATGCTTTTATGTTTTCAGAAATGCAAACAAAGACCCCTTTTACCCTGGGGGTGGTCGGCGGCGGACGGGCCTGCTGTTTTTTCCTGGAACTTCTTGAATCGTCAACCTTTCCATACCTTGAAATAAAAGTGTCCGCTGTGTGTGACACCAATCCCCGGGCCAAGGGGATGATCAAGGCCAAAGCCATGGGAATTGCCACCTTTGACAACCTCCCGGCGTTTTTTGACCATGACCATTTTGACGCCGTCATCGAGTTGACAAACAACAAAAGTCTTCCCGAACTCATCGCCATGCGCCCGGACAATGTCGGGCTCATCGAACACAATGTCGGACGTCTGTTAAAGAACCTGTTCCAGGCCAACCAGGATCTTGCCAGAACAAAAGAACAGGCCGTCCTTGACCGGGGATACTACAACATCTTTTTTCAGCAGACAAACCTCGGGGTAGTGGTACTGGACACGGAGTTTAACATTGTTGACGCCAACCGGGTCTACTTGAAAGCGGTAAAACAATCTAAAGAGACGGTGGTGAACAAAAAATGCTATGAGATCGTCAAGGGGTTCTATGCCCCCTGCCCCTCCACGGATACCGGCTTTGAGTGTCCGCTGATGAAAACCCTGGAAACGGGAAAACCCTCCCATATTATCCACGAACACGAATCAAAAAACGGAAAAACAAGCTATTTCAATATCTCCGCCTATCCTGTGAGGAACATCAACAACAAAATCACCAATATCATTGAGCTGTGGCAGAACATCACCAGCGAGATCTCCCAGAAGTGGGAGAACAAGGTCAAACGCATCCACTCGGACATGAAAAAGGTGATCCAGGAGGACCGGCTGGTGGCCCTTGGAAAACTCGTTGCCAGCAGTGTCCACGAGATCAACAATCCCATACAGGGACTGCTCACCTACAGCCAGATCATCGAAGACATGGCCAGTGGTCGGTCCATCCAGAACAGTGACCTTGAACAGCTGCGCCAGTTTTCTGCCCATATGACCCGGGAACTTGAACGGTGCGGAAACATCGTTTCCGGTCTTCTGGCATTTTCCAGGGAGTCGGCCCATGAGTTTATCAACCTTGACCTCAACGATATTCTAACGACCATCACCTCCCTCACCGGCCACAAACTCAAATTGTCCGACATTCACCTGGAAACATCTCTCTTTGAATCGCCCCTGATTGTCCACGGAGACAAAAACCAGCTTCAGCAGTGCTTTTTAAACCTGATCTTCAACGCCATCGATGCCATGCCAGAAGGAGGTAAACTGACCATCATTTCCGGGACAGACACGGAAAAACAAAAATCATGGGTCGAGTTCCGGGACAGTGGATG
>JAWOGI010000388.1:0-3925 GCA_046496975.1 Desulfobacteraceae bacterium
GTGCCCGCAGGGCATGGCCGTTATATTGAAATGACCCGCCCAAAGGGATAAAACTACTCTTTCAGCCGGTTATTGTCAATCATAACCCTTCAATTCCCACGGTGGGATCATTCCAACTGTCAAAATATTTTAACACGAAGAGCATGAAGCGGCTCTTCCTTCGTGGTCTTCGTGCTCTTCGTGGTTTTAAAAAAATCAAACAAACAATAAAAACCGCAAAACTTATAAGTTGAAATTGCTGATGCAATGCCTCTGCCCTTGACATTTCAGCAGACAAAGGGTTACATATTGCCTGATGCTGAATTTTACCGCAACGCAAAAATGCCTTTACCCTAACCGTCACCCCGGTCACAGAGGGGTTTTGGGCTTGGTCATAACATCGGCCACCTTGGGGTGGGGTCACCGTTGGCCCGCCAACTGAAACGAGTGGCCCATGTTATGATCAAGACCGGGGTTTTAAACAGGAGATTTCCATGAAGAGAGTGAATAAAATTTTTCTGCTCATCGCTGTCCTGACGGTGTTTGGTTCTGCCATGACGGCTTTTGCAGAGGCAAAACCAGGTAACGGGAAAGATGACGCTTTTTTTTATTATACCATCCAGAAAGGAGACACCCTGTGGGATCTCTCCTGGAAATTCTACAATTCCAGCTGGGCCTGGCCGGGACTGTGGAGCATCAATGACCGGTTGAGCAATCCCCACTGGCTCTATCCGGGCAATCAAATCAAAATACGCCCCAAGGAAACAGCAGACAAAAGAGAAACATCAGCAATGCATGGCGATGGGCCCATCATTGTCAAGCCTGACATTCTCCCCTCTTTTTACTATTCGGGAATGGACAGACTGAGCTTTATCAAAAGCGACCCGGTTCCCCCCATGGGAAAAATTCTGAAAGGTAAAAACAACCAGATCCTGATGACGGAAAACGAAATTGTTTATATAGCTCCCACGGCAGATCACCGACTCGTTCCAGATCAACTGTACATGATATACCGCACCGAACCCGTTGTTTATCCGGACAATGGGGATGGCAAAAGAGAGGTCACGGGAATCAAGCACCAGATAAAAGGCATGGTCAGGGTGCTTGAAAACCACGGAGAGTATGTTACAGCAAAGATAACCAGCAGCTTCAGGCCGGCCGGTGCCGGAAACATGATCATGGCCTGCCGGAAAAGGGACAGGCAGATCAAGGTGCGTGACAACATGGAACCGATCCAGGGCCGTCTCATCGGGTCCGATGACAACAATGAACTCCTCAGCACCGGATCCATTGCCTTCTTGAACATGGGAACGGATGACGGAATCCAGAAGGGCCAGATGTACACGGTGTTCGAAGAAAACCAACCGGCAGAGGCTTTCCGGAACATAGAGCTTCTCCCCCTGGAAACGGGCACAATCATTGTGCTTGGCACGGAAAAACGAACATCAACCGTTATGGTGGTGTCCGTCAAAAAAGAGGTGAGCCCCGGGGCCCTTGTGGGGCTCGATCACAACTTAGATTCTTGATCAGGTTAGGGATCTTCCAAAAAATAATCCACGCATCTTGCTTGTCTTTTTGCCCGTCTCCTGCGTTGCGCCAATGGGACATATTTCAATATGCCCCCATTACCGCGCCTTGAAGACGAACAAAGATCCTGCGCAATATGCGTATATTATTTTCTTACAGATCCCTTAAAATCGTCCAAAATACCGCCTGAAATTTTAAATTCATGGGGGCTTGCTTCCCGGCGCTATTCCCAGGTGACCCTGAGCACCTCCTGGTAGGTGGTCGTGCCCGAGAGCATCTTTTCAACGGCATTCTCCCTCAGCGAGAGGAGTCCTTCCCTGACGGCCCGTTTTCTCAACCCTGTCACCGAAACATCATCCGAAGTCATCTTTTTCAGGCTTTCGGAATAGGGAAGCACTTCAAAAACGGCCTGTCTCCCCTTGTATCCCGTATTTCTGCACTTGGGGCATCCCCTGCCCCATTTCAAGGGCACCACTCCTGTTCTGCCCGTATGCAGCCCCATCTCCTCCAGGGCCCGGGCATCCATCTCAAACCCGGCAATGCAGTGGGGACAGATGGTTCGCACCAGTCGCTGGGCCACAACCCCCACAAGGGAAGAGTGAACCAGAAACGACGGCACCCCGAGATCCAACAGCCTTGTGATAGAAGAGACCGCATCGTTGGTGTGCAGGGTTGAGAGCACCAGGTGTCCGGTCAGGGCCGCCTGTACTGCGCTCTGGGCGGTCTGCAGATCCCTGATCTCGCCGACCATGATAATGTCGGGATCCTGGCGGAGAATATTTCTCAATATCGAATCAAAGGTCACCTCGATACCCGGCTGGACGGCGATCTGGTTGAACTCCTCGTGGACCATCTCAATGGGGTCTTCAATGGTGGTGATGTTGACCCGGGGCGTGGAAAGCTCCCTCAGGGTGGAGTAGAGGGTGGTGGACTTGCCGCTTCCCGTGGGGCCTGTCACCAGGAGGATACCGTGGGGCATGGTGATGAGCCGCTTGTACTTTCCCATGTCCCTGCCGGACAACCCCAGCCCGTCGATATCCTGGAGCAGAATCTCCGGATCCATGATCCTCAAAACGATCTTTTCTCCAAAGGCAACGGGAATGGTGGAGACCCGGATTTCAACCTCAACCGCCTCTTTTTCCGTCTTGATGCGGCCGTCCTGGGGTCTTCGCTTCTCTGCCATGTCAAGCCGGGAGAGGGTCTTGATCCTGCTGATCACAGCGTTGTGCACCTTTTTGGGAAGCTTGAACACCGTATGGAGAATCCCGTCGATGCGCATCCTGACAACGCTTGTATCCCGTTTTGGCTCAATGTGAATATCACTTGCCCTCTGGTCAAAGGCGTAGGAGAAAAGATGGTTCACCGCATTGACAATGTGGTGGTCCGTTGCCGGCAGTTCATCGGAAGACTTGAGGTGTACGTATTGTTCCAGGTTTCCAAGGTCAACGGATGTGCCGGAGAACTGGTCTTCCGCCGCCGTTATGGAACGTCTGAACCCGAAGAACTCATCGATGAGCTTGACAATATCTGTTTTTGAACTGACCACCGGCTGAACCTTGAGGTTTGACACCCGCTGCACGTCATCTATGGCTTCATTGTTAAACGGGTCAGGGGTGGCAACCACAAGGTGCCCGGACTCCATCCACAGGGGAAGCAGCAGATGCTTCATGGCAAAGGTTCGGGGTATGATCCGGGTCACCAGGTTCAGCTCCAGCTCCAGGGGATCAATTTTTCGGTAGGAAAACCCCCAGCCCCTGGCAACAGTTTCGTACAGAGTATCCTCATCAATGATTTTCAGGGGGGCATCCAGCCGTTTCAGCTTCATGGCAGCAACAACATCCAGAAAGGTAACACTGGTATCCCCCCTGCCCCTGCTCTCCTTTGCGGCGGTATTCTGGTTCTTCTTTTTCTCCTCCCCCTTTTTCAGCACCTCTTTCTGCCGAAGCAGCTCCCCTGCTTTTTTTTTTGAAACCATCCCTGCCCTGACAAGGATCTGACAGATATTTTCAGGTGAGTCCGGTGTGGTGTTTTTTTTCATAACGCTCTCTTGTTGGTTGAATCTGGCTTGATCCCAATACCGGCCAAATCAGCTGTTTATTATTGGACCTGCTGCCTGGCTTCAAGATTTAGGCTTGATCATCGTTTCGCCCACTCCTTTGATGGACAAGTATATGATCAAGGCCAAGATTTATTTGCCCAAAATCGATAAGTGTGATATCAGTTTGACATTATGACACAAATTATCAGTATATCCAACCAAAAGGGCGGGGTTGGCAAAACCACCACCGCTGTCAACCTTTCAGCAGCCCTTGCCGTTGCCGGCAAAAAGACGTTGCTGGTGGACTGTGATCCCCAGGCCAATGCCACCTCTGCCGCAGGCATCGACAAGGAATCACTGGAAAGCTCCCTTTACCACGCC
>JAWOGI010000394.1:0-13771 GCA_046496975.1 Desulfobacteraceae bacterium
CGGGCTGTGTGACTCGAAGAGGAGCTCTGGCTCCATGAGCGTAGGGCAATACCCCGAATCAGCTGCCGGGATTACACGACTTTCATATAAAACCGGCCATGACGGTTATAATCAACTCCCACACATCCTTTTAACCTCCTTCTAATACAATCCAAACCGAAGCAGCATATCCTGCAGAATTGATTCCACCCTTGGGCCTTCCTGGCAGACAGGGGCATGGAAAAGGAACGGATAAAAAAAAGGAGGGGGGTAACAAGTCCCCCTGCAATAAAAGGAGTCAAAATGACACCACTGAAAGATGAAACCTGGCTGTTTCGCCTGGCAGAGATCGATTACGCCTTTCAGCCCATTGTTAACATCCACACCGGGGTCTGTTTTGGTTGTGAAGCGCTGCTGCGAAACCATGACGCGGCAGGTTTCGCTTCCATAGAAGATGTTTTTGACTCGGCGTACAGGGACAATGTCCTCCACCAGGTGGACCTGGCACTGCGGGAAAAGGCCATTGAAAAATTCTCCCGTTTCAGGCAGCACAGGAAGTACAAACTCTTTTACAATCTTGACAACCGGTTGATCAATTCAAGGGATTACGAGTCAGGGAGCACTGAAAAACTGCTGGAAAAATACCACTACACCAAGGATGCTCTCTGTTTCGAGATATCGGAAAAGCACGAGCTCAACTATAAAAACAACTCGGCAGGGCTTTTCCAGAATTACCTCTCCCAGGGCTTCAACATTGCAGTGGATGACTGCGGTACCGGCTTTGCCGGTCTTCAGCTGCTCTACTATGCAGAACCGGACTACATCAAGATCGACCGGTTTTTTATCCGGGACATCGAAAGTGACCGCAAAAAAAGACTCTTTGTATCCAGCATTGTCAAGATCGCTCATTTCATGGGAAGCCTGGTGGTGGCCGAAGGGGTCGAAACCCGGCAGGAATTCTTCAGCTGCAGGGACATCGGCTGCGACCTGGTGCAGGGCTATTATATCCAGCACCCGGAAGTGGACCTGAAACTGCTCAAGGATAAATACGATGCCGTTGAACTGCTCAGCAAAACAGACCAGCGAAGCAGAGGGGAAGACGACAAACTCCTTGTCAAATCGGAAACGCGGCACATCGAGGCGGTACACTGTGACGACGAAATCATCTCCATTTTTGAAAAATTCCGCACCGAGAAGAAAAACGCCTTTTTTCCCGTTCTCAACAACTGTGACGAACCCCTGGGGGTGATCCGGGAAAACGTGTTCAAGGATTTTGCCTTTTCCCGGTTCGGCCGCCAGCTCCTGGAAAATCCCTCTTTTGGCAGGGACATCAACAAATTCATCTGCAAATTCCCCATTGCCGACATCCATTCCAAAATCGAAAAGATACTTCAGATTTTCTCCATGGACGAAGAAGTGGAAGGGGTTCTCATTGTGGACAACATGAAGTACGCAGGTTTCTTGAGCGCCCAGTCCCTGCTCAAGATCATCAACGAGAAAAACGTGGCAACGGCACGGGACCAGAACCCCCTCACCAAGCTTCCCGGCAACACGGTTATTTTTGAATATGTCTCCACTGCCCTCATGGAAACCGATTCCCACTTCCAGCTGATCTATTTTGACTTTGACAATTTCAAGGCGTACAACGACACCCACGGCTTTCGAAACGGGGACCGGCTGATACTGCTCTTTTCCGAGCTTTTAAAAGCAGCCGCCCTCTCTGAAAATCGCTTTGCCGGCCATATCGGCGGGGATGACTTCTTTATGGGGGTAAAGAACACTCTTCTGGCAACGATGCAGGAGGAGATAGAGCGGCTGCTGAAGAAGTTTAAAAAACAGGCGGAAAGCTTCTACTCCTCAGCGGCCATTGAAAAGGGGTATATCATCGCCAAAAACCGGCAGGGGGTCAAGGGCAAAATCCCCCTTGTCACCATCAGCGCTGTGATCCTGGACCTTCCCATCGCCTGCTCCAGGAACTTTTCCCCTGAAAAAATCGGCGATATCATTGCAGGATTGAAAAAAGAGGCAAAGCAGTCCACGGAGAAATTGAAAGTCTCCTGCCTGTGGGATGAACCCGTCGCCTGCCCCTTTCTTTGCAACTGACCCCTTGCATGTTCCAGCACCCTCTCGCACCAGCATGGGCCTGTTACAATGTCTTCCTGTCCGCCAGAATGGTGTTTATCCATTTTAATATCCGGGTTTCATCGCTGGTGACCACCTCATCTGTCTCCACAAGGGCCTCGGCCATCTGGATGGCTGTCAGGCGATTTTCGGCCCCCCTTATCAACTTGGGGATGGCATTGATGGCCATCTCCTCGTCAAACTGAAGCAATTTCATCTGCTTGTGCATCTCCTGCTTCAGGTCGGCTTCGGTGGTGCGGGTCATGATGTTATGAAACGAGCCCAGTTTCCGGATATACCTCAGTTCCTGCTGACCGATGGAACGATCCGCTTTCATCAAAACGGCCATGATACGAAAGAGTCCCTGGACAAAACCGCCCCTCTCCATGGCCTGGATCATCTGTTTCTCCTCTTCGCTCCCGGTCTCTTTTTGTATCTCTTTTTTCAGCGCTTCCTCTTTCTGGGTAATCTCGTCGATCCGGCTTTCAAAGAAACCGTAGAGCATGGGGTTGCCGTAAATGCTCCTGAACCAGAATTCCAGGGTGTCGTCCCGAATGTCCCGGAAAGAATCAAACATACCGGCAATGGCCTGTGAACTGCTCTTTTCCAGGGAGAGAAAGGCGTTGTCCGGGGATATTTTTCTCCGATCTTTCTTGACCTGGGGGGCAAGGCTCTTGAACGGCGCCATCCAGGGATTCCTGTCGGAAAAAATGTACCGTGACCAGCGAAGGGGGTTGACCAGCCGCAATGCCTCTGCGGAAAGCTCATTGGTCCACATCCGGACCCAGGGGCGCAAAAAATTGCGATAGCATTCATCGTTAAAGTCCGATACCGCCGATACCAGCCGGAAATCCTCTTCATCCATGAGCCCGTCATCCAGGGAGAGGATGTCATCCATATCCCGCTCTTCAAAGGTGACCTTGTAGTCTCCGCTTTCAACGGAATTCTCCCCTTCCACGATCACCATCTCGTAGAGGCCGGGGTTGAGGTAATCCATGAGGTCGATGCTGCCGATGATCTGGTTGTGCTCTTTTTTCGACACCTTGCTCGATACAAAGATCCCCAGATGTCCGATGGTTTTATGGACAAGATAGACAACGGTCTGCCCGCTCTCCTTGAGTCCCTCCACGGACTCCCACACCTTGACGACCCAGTTGAGGGCCTGCTGGGGAGGAGTGATATTGTCCCCGCTGGAGGCAAACACCAAAATCGGCTGCTTGATCTTCTTGAGGTCGATCCTCGTTTCTGCGTCCAGCTCCAGCAGTCCCTGTTCCAGCCTGTTGCCCACAAAGAGGTTGTTCACGATAAAACGGATCTCCTCTGAGGTCATATAGTAGTAGCCGTTCCACCATCGCTCGAAATCCAGGTAGCGATGCTCCTCGGTATCCACATTGGCGTAGACATTGTACTGCTTGGTCCAGAAGGTGTTGCCGGGGTTCAAATCCTCGAACCCGTTCACAAGGTTTGCCCCGTCAAACTTTCCATTGCCCAGATCGCTGAACAGGGAAGCCATCCAGATGCCGCCGGCAAGCCCTCCCTTGTAGCGCATGGGATTTTTTCCCTCCACCCCTGCCCAGTAGGAAAGGGGTGAACCGTTGAAAACCAGGGGGCCTGTAACGTCCGGCCGGTCGGCGGCCATGAGGGCCGCTGCCCAGCCTGCCTGGCAATTGCCGATCACAGCCGGTTTTTCCGCATCCGGGTGAAGACGGCCCACCTCTTCGATGAACCGGATCTGACAGTGATGGCTGATCGCCAGGGTCTGGCCCGGTTCCGGATCAGGGAAAAAAATGATAAAATAGACACGATGGCCCAGGGTCAAGGCGACACCGATCTCCGAATCCCGTTTGGAACCGCCAATGCCGGGGCCGTGCCCCGCCCTGGGATCGATGATCACAATGGGACGGCGCTTGGAACTGCTGGGCCTGGTCGTTTCCGCCACCTGGACGGCTCTGCGGTCCTGATCATCATTTTTTTTGAACACCGGCTGCTTCCTGCGCTCGATGATCTTGGCCAGGGCAAAGCTTACCGGCTGGTCAAAGGTTCTTCCGTCCATGACGATTTTATAGTCAAAGGTGAGAACCGGAGGCTTGCCCTGGTCAACGTGTTCGTGGTAGAGGTTGCCCCGCTTTCTCAAAATATCCATGAACAGAATGGACCGCTGCCATCCATCGTCAAGGTATTCCCAGAAATCATTGAAAAATTGTGGCGAAACCTTTTCTGATGCGACTTTCTGATGTTCCATATTTTCCTCCTGTGGTCGTGTAACGGCGTGGGTTGACAAACTGGACTTACCCGGTTTGTCAACGAAAACTCACCCGTATAAGCATGCTGATTCCAGCATAAGCCAAAAATAAAAGCATTGCAATAAAAAACAGAGGACTAACAATAAAAATCCACCGTCACTTTGCTTCTTTTCAAGGCAACACAATATTTTCAGGCCAATACAAAAAAATGATGCACTGCAACATTTTTTTTCTTGACAAGACCAACAAAAGGATTATCATTTACCCAATGATCAGCAGAGGAACAGTGTGGAAAAATCACACAGGCCTGATCCCGCTGTTCCACGAGCCAGAAGAATTGGCCGAGGGTATGATCAAAGCCCAAATCAACAAACCAACAAGGAGGAACCATGATGGAACCAGGAAACATTACAAAACAGATGCTCAAATATCAGAAGACACTTTTTCAGAACAGCTTTGACGCCATGGTGATGGTTCAGGATCAGACAGAAACCCTGACCAACACCTTTATGGAGCAGCTTCCAGGAATCACCGACGAGACCAAAAAGGCGATGAAAAGCACCATGGATTTTAACAAAAAAGCCCGGGAGGACCTTAAAGAGGCCATGGAAGATTGGTACTCCAAGCTTGATAACCTCTTCGAGTCCAAATAAAAGGAGAAACCACGATGGAAACAGCACAGAACAAACTATTGAAACAGATGGTGGATTTCCAGAAATCCGCCATTGACAGCTCTTACCACTCAATGGCGGCTCTTCAGGAACAGGGCAAAAAGATGGTTGACCTCTCCATGGAAAAAACCCCCTGGTTTCCTGATAAGGGAAAAAAGATCATGGCAGAATGGTCTGCCCTTTTTCAGAAAAACAGCAGCGATTTCAAGGCATTAATTGATAAAAACCTCAGCACCTTTTATGATTTCGTTTCAGATGCCGCCACAGAAGAAAAATCAAAGAGCGCTGGACCTGCCAAAGAAACAACGAAATCCAAAAGTGGAACTGTTGCAAAAAAAGCCTGACACCCCTGACGGACACAAGAGAGCCTGGCCTTTTGCGGCCAGGCTCTTGCCCGACGTACCAGCATATTTGGCGATGCGACGATCAAGGCCAATAAAACAGCCCCCCCTTCCTCCCATGTCAAAAGATTATGATCAAACCCCTCCCCAACAGCGGAATCCAGCACGCCTCTTATAATTTTCACTTGACTTCAGGGTCAGCAATGTTTATTTAATAACCGTAACTCGATTTTTTTTAATCTGTTTTCATCACCGTATATCTATTCAGGCAGCAAGTTAAAATTGTGAGGGGTCAGGCCTTCGTTATTGTTATTATCTACGGCGTTTTTGGAAGATCCCTTATACTGGATAGGGAAGATAATGACAATAACGCAGGCCTGACCCCATTTTCGCCCGAAACGAGCTGTTTAAACCGTGTATCAACGAAAAAAACAGATAAAAAGACAAGCAAAAGGTATAATGATTATGACTGAAAAATTCCCGGAAAACAATTTTTTTGACCCGTTTTCAGAAGAGTGGATATCAACAGCATCAAAATTCTGGGAAAACAGTTTTAAACTCCAGAATCAAGCCGTGGAAAACATGACAGGTTCGATGAATTTTCTCAACAAGACAGTTTCCCAATCACAGGATTCACAGAAAATGGGCAAAGGCATCATCGATTTTGTTGTTTCCTTTTTCAGCAAACCTGAAAACTCAAACGCCTTTGCCAGGGTATCTGAAGTTCTTCCCCTGCTCATTGCCAACATCTCCCATAACCTTGCAGCAAATTTTACAGAGATCCAGAGCCGGCTGACAGAAAAAGGGACCCATTTTGGAAGGCGATTAAACGAACTGGACATGGAAACTTTTAACAGGGATATTTTCGCCATCTGGAAAGAGATCTACGAATCTGACTTCCAGAAATTTTTCACCATCCCCAGCCTGGGCATTGCCAGGAATTACCAGGAGCAGATAAATTCAGCCATGGATGCGGGCAACCGGTCATACATGGCGTTTTCAGAATTCATGAACCTGCTCTATCTCCCTGTGGAAAATGCCGGTGCCAGTGTGATTGACGAATGCAGGGAGATGATGGAAACGGAAGAGCTGCCCGATGATCCCAAAAAGATTTACAAATCGTGGATAAAGACCCTTGAAGGGAACTACATGCAGATGCTCCAGTCTACGGAGTACACAACTGCCCTGAACAACCTGATCAACACCCTTGCCGAACATAAAGATCACCGGGACAAGGTTTTTCAGTCTGTGCTGAACCAGCTTCAGATCCCCACAAACCGGGAAATGGACGAACTTTACAGGGAAATCTATTTGCTGAAAAAGAAAATCAACCGGCTTGAAAGGCGTGTCAAAGACCAGGAACCAAAACAATAGACAAAAATTGGGGTGGGGTCAGGCAAATGTGACCAGCGGCCGATGTTATGCAAGCCCTGACTTGTTGCCTTAGCGAAAAATTGTAAAAGGAAAATATGATGTCTCCTTCCACTATTGATGTTGAATTGATCCTTAAAAAAATCGCAGAGGATACCGGCAAGGCAACGCTCCAGGCAAAAAAAGCCTGTGATGTTATGTTTGAGGACCTTGACACGGAGATCGCAGCGACCCCTTACGAGGTAGTCTGCCAGGAGGACCGGGTAAAGCTCAAGCACTACGTGCCGGACACCATAAAGAGCAAAACCCCTCTGTTGATTGTCTACGCCCTGATCAACAGGGAGACCATGCTGGATCTTCAGCCTGGAAGAAGCGTTGTGCAGTCGTTTCTCTCCCGGGGCCAGGAGATCTACATGATTGACTGGGGGTACCCCACAAGAAAGGACAGGTACCTTACCATCGATGACCATGTCAACTGGTATATGGATACCATGGTTGATGTCATCAGAAAGCGGTGCGGGCTGGATAAAATCAATCTCATGGGCATATGCATGGGAGGGGCCTTTTCCGTGATGTACGCGTCACTCCACCCGGAAAAAATCAAAAACCTTGTAACAACGGTCACCCCAACCAGCTTTGATAACGAAAAAGGACTGCTCCACATCTGGACAAAGGGGATGAACCCGGACAAACTGATTGAGGCAACCGGCAACCTTAAGGGCGACACCATGAACCTTGGTTTTCTGCTCATGAATCCTGCACGGCTCATGGTGGATAAATATGCGGGGTTCTTGGAAAACATGGACAAAAAAGAGTTTGTTGAAAATTTTATCCGCATGGAACGGTGGATATTTGACAGCCCCGACGTCCCCGGGGAGACATTCAAGCAGTTTATCACGGACTGCTATCAGAAGAATCTCTTGATCCAGAACCGAATGAAGCTTGACGGCAAGCTTGTTGACCTTAAGAAGATCACCATGCCTCTTTTGAACATATATGCCCGGTATGACCACCTGGTACCGCCGGCTGCTGCCGAGCAGCTCACCTCAAGGGTGGGATCAGAGGACAAAGAAGATGTCTGCCTTGCCACCGGACACATCGGTATCTATGTCAGTTCCAGATTTCAAAAAGAGTTTACACCTAAAATTGTTGGATGGCTCTCACAGCGGGAAAATGGATAACTTTATGTTTCATTGAGATCCAGCTGAAACCGGACCGGTCCCCGGTGTCTGCCGTTAGCTCCGAACCGCTTGTCAAGGGCGTATTCCGTATCAGGATGTGACCAGGAGGTTGCAATGGCCACATGGCCCTTGGGAAAGGGGGCTATCTCCGCATCAACATAATCCAGGGGTGCCAGGGAGGTCTCCTTCTCCACCAGATCGTCTTTTTCGCCGTAGCAGATGAGCCAGGGGATTTTTTTCTCGTTGATTCGCTTGAGATCCAGCTCTTTCCCAAAGAGTTTCACAGGAAGAATGCCCTCTTCTGTTATGGGGGTGTTGTACGAGGCAAAGCTCATTTCGGTGATGGCAAGGGGAAGATCGGATCGCTCTTTTTGAAGCCAGTAGTTGAGGGCAGCGGCGGTCTTGCTTACCTTGAAAGCCTCTCCCTTTTTTTTGGGTGTCACCATCAAAAGATCCCGGAAAAAAGAGACCATGGGCGCCTCGTTTTCAATGCTTTTCAGCCGGTAAATCCATCCCATCAGATCGCCGTCAGCGACCTTGTTGCCGTTGGGAAGCTGTTTGGTGCCGTATATCAGATCGTTGAACCTCGGGGGAAGGGCCTTGAGAAAACTGGACAACCCCCTGCTTTTTGTGCCGTCCATGGGAGAGACACAGGTGACAAGGGCATCCACCACATTGTCCAGCTTGCCTGAAAGAATGTTGCAAACGGCGGTATACCCCCCCTGGCAGTATCCGTTCAAGGTGACCATCTGTTTGTGTTTTTCTTTGATCTTCTCACAAAAGAAACGGGTGTCCAGGGCATCCTCTTCGGCGGTCATGGTCTGGAATGCCGGGGTGGTCGAGATGTCTCTCATAATGCGGATATAGGTGGGGATCCCCTTGTTTGCAAAGGCGTGGGCATAACTTCTCCTGCTCTTGGGCAAAAACGCCAGGATATTGGTGCCAAGTACAAACGGGGGAATGATAAGCAGGGGTTTGCACTGGTCATCAACGGTGACGTTTTGTTCGTCGGGCATGATCTGATAGAGGATAAACCGATCTGTTTCAGCAATTTCAGGGTTCTCCCCCCGCTCAAAATGAAACCCGTATTCCGGTTCGATATCCGAGATCGCCTGGGGATAGGCGATGGCGAGATTTCTCAGGGTCTCTGCCTGGCGGGCGATATAATCATTGATTTTTTCCCCTTCCAGACCGAACAGGGTATTATTCCATGCAGCGACCCCGTTTTTGAGTTCTCTTTCAGAGTACTCATTGACCGCACCGATGCTTCCTGAAAAATATCTTGAGAGAAGATCGCCATTGAATTCAAGCAGATCCATATAAGAATCAAACTGCTCCAGGTCGGGCCCTTTCATCGCCCGTGACAATTCAACATTGGTGAAATAGCCTGTCGCTGTGAGAAAAGGCAATAAAAATTCATTGTTGTATTTTAAAACCCCTGTGAAAAAACTCTGGGCTGCATTGAACTGATCCGCCACCGTTTTTGTCCATGCAGAGACAGATTGAACACTCTCCTCTAAATTGGTGCAAGGATGAAATTCATTGGTGTTATACATGATACCACAACCTCCTGAAATAAATTACTGTCTTGACAAAAACACGGGAACAGCACATCTACTTGACTTACTGCACTGGCCTGCTTTTGGGGTTCTGTTTACCTGGAATTTCTCTGGATATCAGGGAACATGGTAAAAATTACAATCTCCAGCTTCTTTTTAAGAAAATGATACACTGCAACATAAACCGTGTCAACACTTGTTTTTTCCCCGTAGAAAAACCAAGCATGGCTTCGGCCCACCTGCTTTTAAACGGCAAACAGAAAAAAAATTGTGCAGCGCACCATTTATTCCTTGACAAAACCGATAAAACGGTTCATATAATAGATTATCGTCAGGCATCGGTCATAAGATCGGCCAAATCCGTTGATCCAAGAATCATACCATGGCCGCAATTGTGATCAAGCCCTTGGAGTGCAGCGCTTCAGCCCAATGCCAGCGCCCCCTCGACCCCCAAAGCCGGCCCGGCCCGGCAAGGGGCTTCAGGACGGTCGAAACGAGCTGAACCATTGCGTTGCCCTTAACAATTACACCAGCAAGGAGGAACCATCATGATGGAACCCGGCAACATGACCAAACAGATGCTCAAATACCAGAAAACACTTTTTCAAAACAGTTTTGATGCCATGGTATTGGTTCAAAACCAGACAGAAACGCTGACCAACACCTTCCTGGAACAGGTTCCAGGAGTAACCGAGGAGAGCAAAAAGGCATTGAAAAGCACCATGGATTTCAACAAAAAAAACCGGGAAGATTTCAAGAAAGGCGTTGAAGACTGGTATGCACAACTCGATGATTTTTTTAAATCACAATAGGCGGGTCCATAAAAACACAATAAAACAAACCGGGATGTTCATTTTTTCACATTGAGCATCCGGAAAAAAGGAGACACATCATGGAAATGGCACAGGGTAGAGTCATGGAGCAGATGGTGGATTTCCAGAAATCCGCCTTTGACACCACTTACGATTCAATGGCCACTCTCCAGGAACAGAGCAGAAAAATGGTCGACCTGACCATGGACCAGACTCCCTGGTTCCCGGCCAATGGCAAAAAGATCGTTGCCCAATGGTCTGATCTTGTTCAAAAAAACCGAAACGACCTTAAAACGCTGATGGACAATAACTTCTGCAGGGTGCGCGACTGTTTTTTCCAGGAGGAAACAGCCAAAGCATCTCCATCTGCCGATTCAGCCAAAGAAACCGCCGCACCCAAAACAACGGGAGCAAAACAACCTGACACGGCAAAGGCGGATAAAGCATCAAAAACAGATGCCGGCACAAAAAAGAAGTAATGCGGCGGAGGGGACCGGCTCGGATTGGGGCGGGGTCAGGCTTGCGGTATTAACATTCTCGTTTACTTTATGGTTTGATTGTGCTTTTTTGTCGGATAACGTCAATACGAAGTTGTGATCAAGACCCATTTTTCCATGGATACCGGGTCTGGCCCTTTCACCCCGAAAACAACGTTTTTAAAAAAGGAGTCAAAATTGACCGGCAAAACCATTGATGAAATAACCAGAGAGGATAAAGCCAGCATGGCAAAGACGGTTTCCGAAGCAGATATATATATGTTTGCAGGGATCACCGGCGACTTCAACCCCGCCCATGTCAACGAAGCCTATGCAGAAAAAACCTTTTTCAAAACAAGAATCGCCCACGGCATGCTCCTTGGAGGTTTCATCTCTGCTGTCATTGGTACCCGGCTGCCTGGCCCGGGCACGATCTATATCAGCCAGAATTTAACGTTCAAGGCGCCTGTAAAAATCGGAGACACGGTAACCACTGAGGTCGAGGCGGTTGAAGTCAACCATGAAACAAACCGTGTGATACTAACGACAAGATGCACCAACCAGCACGGAACCCTGCTCGTTGACGGAGAAGCCGTTATAAGTCCTCCCAAAAAAAAGCGATAACCTGCAGCAAAGGCAGGCAGGTCGGTCGGTAGAGAAAGAGAGGGGGCGGGGAGGCGGACTTTTTCTGTCCAGGCGGCTGTTTAAAAAGTTTACATGAATACCATGAACGGGGAAATGACAAAATGGATAAAATCGAAAAATACTTCAACTCGCTTTGTGATGTAACCAGCTCCTTTGAGCAGGCGTTTAATATTGAAGACCTCCTCTATGTGGTGGTGAACCGCACAAACACCACCATGGCGGCAAAAGCCTGCGCTCTTTTTTTAAAAAACGGCAATGAAGACTCTTTTGTCATCTCCGCCCAAACCGGGCTTTCTGACTCCTATACCCATGCCGCACCGAAAAAAGCAAAAAAAGTAATCGACGAGGCATTGGTCAGGGATGGCTACCTGGTCGTAAAAGATGCGGGGTCAGACCCGAGGGTGGAAAACCACGAAGACAAAAAAGCAGAAAATATCGCCTCAATCCTTGTTGTTCCCATGGTTGTCGAAAAAAAAATTCTGGGGCTGATTGCCCTTTATACGGCAGAACCGAGGGATTTTTCCAGGGACGACATCGCTTTTTTAAAAGCCCTTGCCACCCATAGCGGCATTGCCATTCAAAAACAGCGTTTCATTGACAGACTGAAGAAAAATTCCGAGCTTTTTTTCTCCCTTTCCGAAAGTCTCAACTCCTCCCTTGACATCAAAAAGATCCTCCACATCATGACCGCTGAGATTGCCGAGGCCTTTAATGCCAAGGGGATATCCATAAGCCTCCTGGACGAGGAAAATCAGGAACTCAAGCGTGTTGCCAGCTATGGCTTGAGTGAAACCTACCTGGCCACGGAACCTGCCTCCATAAACACATTTAAAGAGATTTTAAAAAACAGTATAGAAGTCGTACCGGATATTGAGAAGGACTCACGCACCAATCGCCTGGAAGAAAAAAGGGCCGAGAATATCGCCTCCATGCTGAACCTGCCGATAAAGGCAAAAGAGAGACCCATCGGCCTGATGAAGGTGTACTGCAGCAAACCCAGAGCTTTTTCCCAGGATGCTCTTCAGCTCATGACCTCCATTGCCAACCAGGGCGGCCTTGCCATACAGAACGCCTCCATGTATCTCGAGCTGGCCAAGGACAAGGAAGAACTGGAAAAAGACATCTGGAGCCACAGATCCTGGTTTTAAGAATATGCACCCCCCCCCCTTTGCCCATGGGAGACCCGCCGCCATTAATAAATCAAAGGAGCTTTAACCGATGGAATACGGGGCCATGAACCACCCGATTTATCCGCTGCTCGACCAGATCCCAGGGTTTGCCCGCATGGGATTTGACTACCTGGAACTCACCCTGGACGCCCCCTGTGCCCATTATTCAGTGGTTCGCCAACAGGCCGGACAAATTCGCCGGACCCTGGAAGACCACCGCATGGGCCTGGTTTGTCACCTGCCGACCTTTGTGATGACTGCAGACCTGACCCCAGCCATACGGGCGGCATCGGTGGTGGAGATGACCGAATCGGTGGCCATTGCCTCCGAACTGGGGGCAGAAAAGGCCGTTCTCCATCCGGGAATCCTCACCGGCCTGGGTCACCAGGCAAAAGATCTCTGTTTGCAATACGGAATGGAAAGCCTCCAGACCATCGCCCAAAGCGCCCACACCCACGGAATCAAATTGTGCGCAGAAAATATGCCCCCTTTTTGCGGAATATTTTACGAGCCCGAAGAGTTTACCTCCCTGTTTCAAACCTTTCCCCAATTCGGCCTCACCCTGGACACCGGCCATGCCAACATCCAATTAAGCGAAAATCCCCGCCCGGACAGGCTCTCTGAGTTTGTACGACATTTTTCCAGACAGCTTTGTCACCTGCATGTCAGCGACAACCAGGCAAATAGCGACGATCACTTCCCCCTGGGCAAAGGAAATATCGACTTCTTTGACCTTGTCTCCCGACTGAAAGCCGTTGGGTACGACAAAACGGTGACCCTGGAGATCTTCAGTCAGGATCCAAAGGATCTTGCCCGCAGCCGGGAACACTTTGCCAGGCTCATGGACCGGTCATAATCCCACCGTTTCCCAGTTTTCCTTCATAAAGGCCGGAGAGATCGGCTTGAAGGCGGCAAACTATGCCGCTGTTTTTGTCATCCCCTAAATCCGTATGGTCTGTACCGAATTCACAAAAATTTCCTCGAATTGGTATTCCTGAACAAAAACCAACAAAAAACTCATAGTTTCCTAAAATTTCTCAAATCCGGATCATTCAAACTGTTGACGGTACGTTCCGGAAAAACGTTTTCCCAATACGCTTTTATGAAATCACAGGAGACACGGTTATGAAGAAAAAAAGGGGTATCCACTGTCTGATCATACTATTGATCCTTTCCTCATCCGCGTACAGCGGTACGAAAAAA
>JAWOGI010000006.1:0-4308 GCA_046496975.1 Desulfobacteraceae bacterium
CTTGAGCTGAACTGGTGGAGGGTCCGGGCCACCAGCTCTTTGCCGGTGCCGTTTTCCCCTGTTATCAGGATGGCGGCATCCGAAGGGGCGGCACTCATGATGCGGCGGTTCAGCTCCTGGACGGATCTGCTGGACCCGTTCATCGAGTGCTTTTCAATGCTTTTTTTCCGCAAATATCTGTTCTCCTCTTCAAGGCGGCGGAAATTGAGGGCGTTGTTTATGGTGACGATCACCTTGTCAATGGAGAGGGGCTTTTCCAGAAAGTCAAATGCTCCGGATTTTGTGGCGTTTACCGCTGACTCGATGGTGCCGTGACCCGTTATCATCACCACAGGCAGGTGGGGAAAATCCTGTTTGATCTCTTTTAATGTCTCGATTCCGTCCATGCCGGGCATCCAGATATCCAGCAGGACAATGTCAGGGGATTCTGACTCAATCTGTTTGAGGGCTTCATACCCGTTGGATGCATGCAGCACCTCAAACCCGTCATCGGAGAGTATCCCTTCTAGGGACTGGACAATGGCTTTTTCGTCATCAACGATTAATACTGCTGGATACATGGCGTTTCCTTTGTCTAAGCCGGGATTTCAATGATAAACCTTGCCCCGGCGGGTTTGTTGTCCTGAACTCTTATCATTCCCTTGTGATCGGAAATAATGGAGTTTACAATGGCAAGCCCAAGCCCCATTCCCGATTTTTTGGTGGAAAAATAGGGCTCGAAGAGCATTGTCTTTTCCTTGTCAGAGAGTCCCTTTCCATTGTCGGCAATTTCGATTGTCAAAATCTTGAGAATCTCGTCAAAGGAGGTGGTAATGGAAATGGAGCCGTTTTTGTTAATGGCGGAAACGGCATTGTCAAGAAGATTGATAAATGCCTGTTTCATCTGCTGCCGGTCCAGTTTGATCTCGGGAATGTCTTCGTCGTACCGGGTGGTTATCTTAACCGTTTCCATCCCTTCCCGGTAAAGGGCCACGGTCTCTTCGACAATGGTTTCGATCCTGCAAGGGGCAACAGTGGTGTCGGGGAATTTTGCAAAGGTTGAGAACTCGTTGACAAGGTTTCGGATCAGGTCCACATGCTCGATGATCATGTCGGTGCAGGTGGTGAACACATCTTCATTTATCACTGTGGCATATTTTCGCTTCAGGCGCTGGGCAGACAACTTGATGGGGGTTAAGGGGTTTTTCACCTCATGGGCGATTCTCCTGGCCACTTCCCGCCAGGCTGCCATGCGCTGGGCTTTTTCAAGTTCCGTGAGATCGTCAAACACCATGACAGTGCCGAGCTTTTTTCCTGTCTTGTTCTTCAGGGCATTGAAGTGAACGGCAAAATGCCTGGGGCTGCCGTCTATTGTTATGGAAAGGGGGAACTCAAAACTGTCAGGGGCAGAGGCGATGGTTTCATTTATCTCCCTGGCAATGGCCAGGTGCTCCTCGTTGAGAACATCCTTGTAGTTTCTGTTGATGATGTCGCTGTTTTTCAGATTGAGCATTTTCTGGGCTGCCTTGTTGATGGTGAGAATATCTCCGGTTTTGTTGAGGGAGATGACACCGGCGGAGATGTTTTCAAGGACAACGGCCATGTAGTGGCGGCTCTCTTCGATCTTTCTGTTCTGCTGTTTCAGCCTTTTTTCCGAAAAGGCAATTTTTTTCCTGTTGGCTGCAAGTTCCCGGGTCATGGTGTTGAAGGATTTTATCAGTGTACCGATCTCATCATCGGCGGCAAAGTCGATCTGGTAGTTGAGATCTCCGTTGGTGACCCTTTCGGTGCCTTCGGCAAATTTCGTGATGGGAATGGTGATGGTCCTGGCCAGGTAAAAGCCGAACCACACGGCGCAGAAGACGACAAGCAGGGCCACGATGGAGAGGGCAATGTAATTTGATATCTCCACAGGTCTTTTGGCCATCTTGAGCTGCTTGTACTCTTCCACCCCCCTGGCAATGGATGCCAGATTGCCGGAAAGCTTTGGCGGGACCAGTACGGTGATTACGAGAAACGCCCTGGCCTCTTCAGAAGAGATACCAAAGGGAACCGTGGCAATGGTCTTTATGAATTCTCCCGGCTCTCCCTGCACCGTGATGGTGACTCCTCTGTTCTTTCCCGATGGTTTCCTCAGATCCTTGCTTGTCAGTATGCCAAAATAGTGGCCGCCCAGTTCACCGGCAAGGGAGAGGGCCTTGCGTTTTGCATCAGGGGTGTAAACTTCCACGGCATCGATGTTGAATGCCCGCTGGACCACGTCGGTATACCGGTTCAGCTCCTTGGTTTTCTCCTGGTGCAGCAGGTTTCTCGAGTCGATTTGAAAGGAGGAGCGCTTTGCAAAAAAAAGGTTCTGCTGTTCAACATATTCGTAAAATTGACGTCCGGCAGAAAGGGCGTTGTCAAGGGATTGATCCACCGGTGCATTGAACCAGAAGGCAAGGCTTGTGGAGATAAAGTGGATGGAAAAAAAGAAGAGAACCGTGGTGGGCAGAAGAGCCAGGGTTATAAAGGCCGCCACAAGACGTGTTTTCAGCTTTGACCCCAGTACTTTGCTTCTCTTTTCATAGTAGAGTTTTGCCAGGTTCCTGAAGACAAGGAGGATCAGTGCCAGGAGCAGAAGAAGGTTCGTGTTGATGAGAATAAACATCAGCACAGTGCTAGAGAAGGGAAAATCGGCGCCAAACCCTGTTATCCGCGTTTCTGCAAAGGTGAGAACCGCTATGGTGAGAAGAATCAGCAGGAGGATCATCCCCTCCCGTTTCCACCTTTTTTTTTCCAGTTCACCGGGTTTTGAAAAAGGGTTGCTTTGTTCCTTAGCGTCTCGAAGCGCACTTTCTTTTATCTTCTTTAACACCATTTATCCACCTGATTTGTTGGAAAGAGAGCCATCCTGAAAAGGCGGGCTAATAGACGAAGTCAACTGTATGCCAGTTGGTTTCAAAATCCCACCAGGAGAGAAAAAAGAAAACATGGTGAAGGTAGAGGGGCAGGGTGACTCTGTCCAGCCTGGCTTTGATCCTGAGCTGATATTGTTCGTTCCTGGTCAGCTCGTCAAGGGGCACAACCCGTAGGCTGTCGATTTTTGTCATCTGACGTTTTGCCTCGTCAAAGGAGTCGGTGACAGACGTCGGGCTGCTGCTCCAGGGCCTGGAGATGGTGAAGTTCTCTTTGAGGCTGTTGTACTTCAAGGTGGACCGTATCTCTTTTTCGGCAATTTTTTTATCAAACCAGGCGTCCCTTGGCCGGTAGATGGAGATGAAGAAAGAGAAAGTGGCCGGTATTCCGTTGAGTACCGCCTGTTTCATCTTTTTTGTAAATGCCTGGTTCACATCAAAATAGGAGATGAGATCATCCCTGGTGTTGGTTATGATGATATTTTCAATGGATGCTGTCTTTTTGGCCATGATCTTGCCCGGGGCGGCCCCATGGGAAAGGAGCAGGAAAAGAGTTGTCAGCACCAGTACGGTTTTTTTTGAAAAATGGTATTTCATTGTTCTGTCGGTTCCCCTGTGCCAGGTCCGGTGGTCCATGATTGTCTTTCCATGAGGAGTTTTTTTATGAATGCGTGGTTCAGGGCGTGTCCCGATTTGAAGGTCTTGATATGGCCCTGGATGGGCATGCCGAGGAGGGAAAAATCTCCCAGGCAGTCAAGGAGTTTGTGCCTGACAAATTCATTGGAAAACCTCAGTCCTCCTTTGTTCAGTATTCTGTCCCTGTCAATGACCACAGCATTTTCAAGGCTCCCCCCCCTGCCAAGGCCGAATTTTTTCAGGTACTCCAGGTCCTGGACAAATCCAAAGGTCCTTGCCGGGCTGATCTCTTTTTGGAAATTGTCGTTGAAAAGGTCAAAGGTGAGGTGCTGGTAGCCGATGAGGGGATGATCAAAATCAATGGTGCATGTGATCTTAAACCCCGGGTCCGGCAGCACGGTCACCGATTTTTCCTTTTCTTTGATGGTGATGGGGTGGGTGACAACGAAAAAACATTTCAGGGCATCTTGTTCTTGTATACCGCCGTTGCCCATCATGGCAGCGAAGGCCCGGGCACTGCCGTCCATGATGGGCATTTCATGGCCGTCGATTTCAACCAGGGCGTTGTCTATGCCAAGGCCGGTAAAGGCTGCCATTAAATGCTCAATGGTGGAAACTATGGCCCCGTTTTCTCCGATGACCGTGGCAAGGCTGGTGTCCACAACGGTTTTAAACAGCACCTTGATATTGGACGTTCCGGGCAGATCGGTCCGCTTGAACCGGATGCCGTGGTTTTCCTCGGCCGGCTTTATGGTGACGGTGGTTGTTCTCCCGGAATGAACCCCGATGCCCGAGC
>JAWOGI010000320.1:0-8637 GCA_046496975.1 Desulfobacteraceae bacterium
CGGGGCAAGGGGTACCACCATGGCCGGGGAAAAGGCTTTTCCAAGGGCGGTTATGGAGGGTGTCCCGGTCAGGGGTATAACCGGATGCAGTAATCCCCCATTTTAAAGGTCAACCGCGCCTGCCCCCCTGGTCAAGAAACAGAGTGCGTCAGCGATGGATGCGGTCGGACATCAAAGGCTTTTGGCGCACCCGATGGATTCGGGTGCGCCTTTTTTTTGTTCTGCACGGTTTGATGGCGCAGGAAGCTTTCCAGGTCTTCATGCTTGGTGGCTCACTCTGCGGCACCGTATTGTTTGAGTTTTTTCGAGAGGGTCTTGCGTGTGATGCCCAGCCGTCTGGCAGCTTCGCTCTTGTTGCCCCCGGCCGAAGCCAGGGTGGAGAGCACGGCTTTCTCTTCGATTCTGGAGAGGGGCATGTTTTCCATGCCGGCGGCCAGATCCGGTGGCTCCGGGTCTTCGGGTATGATAAACGAAAGGTCCTGCCGGCTGATATAGTTGGACCGGGCAAGGACCACAGCCCGTTCCACGGCATTCATCAGCTCCCTGACATTGCCGGGCCAGGGATACCGGATCATTGCATCCATGGCATTGGGGGAGAAGCCCTTGATGGTCCGGCGGTTTTTTTCGGCAAAGGAGTGTAGAAAAAAGAGGGCCAGCCTGGGGATATCCTCACTGCGCAGGGCCAGGCGGGGCACCTCGACGGTCACCACGTTGAGGCGGTAGTAGAGGTCAAACCGGAACTTACCCTTTTCCGCCATGGCCTTGAGGTCCCGGTTGGTGGAGGCGATCACCCGGACATCCACCTGTACCGTGTTTTCGCTGCCCACGGGGGTCACCTCTTTTTCCTGAATCACCCGCAAAAGCTTTGCCTGCACGGCAAGGCTCATCTCACCGATTTCGTCCAGAAGAATGCTTCCCTGGTGGGCCTTCTGGAATTTTCCGGCCCTTTTTCTCTCCGCACCGGTAAAGGCTCCTTTTTCATGGCCGAACAGTTCCGATTCCAGCAGGGGCTCGGTGATGGCGGCGCAGTTGATGCGGACAAAGGGATTGTTCTTTCGGGGACTGTTTTCGTGGAGGGCCGATGCCACCAGCTCCTTGCCGGTGCCGGATTCGCCGGTGACAAGCACGCTGGCATCGGTGGGAGCCACCATGTAAATGGTGTCCAGCAGCTTTTCCATGACAGGGCTTTTGCCGATGATGCCGTGCTGGAGGGAGCCTTTTGTCAGCTGGTCTTTGAGGGATCTGTTTTCCGTTTTCAGGAAGATGCTCTCCATGGTCCTTTCAATGGTCAGCTTGAGCTTGTCAAAATCAAGGGGTTTGGTCAGGTAGTCATAGGCCCCTGATTTCAGGGCCTCCACCGCCGTGTCCACCGAAGAGTAGGCGGTCATCATGATCACCGGCAGGGAGGGGTTGTATTCGGTTATCAGCCGCAACGCGTCCATGCCGGACATCTTGACCATTTTCATGTCCATGAGCACCAGGTCAAAGGGGCGGGCCTTTACCAGGGCCACCCCGGTATCCCCGTCATCGGCCAGGTGGATCCCATAGCCCCAGTCGGATATCAGGGTTTCAAGCATGGTTGCATGGGCGGTATCATCGTCTACCACAAGTATTTTTTTCTGCATGGGAAGCAATCCTTTCATGTTATGACCAGGCCCCGGGCAGGGTGACGATAAAGGTGGTTCCTCTGCCCTTTTCACTCTCCACCCGGATGCTGCCCCTGAGGTTGGTGACAATCTTGTGCACAATGGAGAGCCCCAGTCCTGTGCCCGTGGGCCGGGTGGTGAAATAGGGGTCAAAAATATCCTCCAGATGGTCGTTGTCAATGCCGCAGCCGTTGTCGGTGACTCGGATCTCAAGATCCGTTTTCCGTTTGCCGTCAAACACCTCCACCGCAAGTTCCCCCGAAACGTCCATGGCATGGACGGCATTGATGTAGAGATTGAGCAGAATCTGGCTGATCCTGTCGGGATCCGTTGGAAACACCTCTTTTTCTGTGTGGAGTCTGACAACGGCGTTGACGGCTTTTCGGTCGAGATCCTGCTGCACCAGTGCCAGGGAGTGAACTATCATATCGTTGATGTTCACCGGTTTTGTTTCAACGGCAACGGGCTTGGCAAATTCGAGAAGCTGGGTGATGGAGCGGTTGATCCGTTCCACCTCCTGCACCATGATCTCTGCCGTCTTCCTGTCTTTATGGCCCTCTTTCTGCTGTTTCATCAGGTAGGTTGCAAACCCCTTGATGGAGCTTAAGGGGTTGCGGATCTCGTGGGCAACCCCGGCGGCCAGTTTGCCGATGGCGGCCAGGTGTCGGGTGGTTTCGATCTCTCTTTGCAGCTGTTTCAGCTGGGTCAAATCCCTGAACAAAAAGAGAAACCCCAGTACCCGGCTGTCATTGTCAAGTACCGGTGAGGCGGTCATGTCCAGCAGAAGCTCTCCTGCATCGTCCCGGTTCAGGGTGATCTCCCGGGAGAGGCCCTGCTCTTCTCTGTTCATTTCACCGGCAAGTTTTGCCATCTCGGGGAGAATGGCGTTGACCCTCTCTTGTAAAATCTTCCCCGCGGCCCGGTTCATGGCGGTGATCCTGTGGTCGTTGTCAATGGTGATCAGCCCGGCCGGCATGTTTTCGATGACATTGTCGGAAAAGGCCTTGACGCTGGTAAGGTTTGCCTTTGCAGACCGGTACGCCTGGAAGGCGGAGAGGGCGATCATGCCGGCACACCCGATGATGAAAAAGAAAATTCCCCTGCCGATGGTGTCTCGGATCAACCTTTTTTTCGCCAGGTTGGCCCGGGCCATGGAGAGCCCGGCAAAGATATAGAGCTCCTCTTCTTTGGAAAATTGCCTTTCGGGACAATTGCCGTCAATGGCTGCCGGGCACTCCCTCAGGGTAGATTTCTGTTCATGCCTTTGTCCGAAGGCAGTGTGCCGGGACTGCGGCGGTCTGCCCTGGCCGTCCATTGCGTCCATTGTGTGCCTGGGGCCGTGGGGCCCATGCCCCCGGCCCCTCAGGGGGGTGAACCGCTTGAACACCTCGAACACCTCGGTATCCTGGTGTTGCCTTGTCCGGTGGTCCACCCTGGAGTCGTCGTCGGCCAGGGCGTCGGTGTCGGGCATGGCCTCAAGAAAGGTGCCGACCCTGGAGGCATCGCTGTGGGCAAGGATTTCCCCGTCTTTTGATGTGATGATGATGTAGGCGATCCCGGGCTGGTAGGATGTTTCCAGAAGCATGGTCTGGATGCGCTGAAATCCCCATCGCATGGTGAACATGCCTGTCCGGGTCCCCGCCTCAAAGGTGCTGATCAGGGAGAGGCCCCTGGCGATAAAGCGGCCTTCGATGTAGGCCTTCTGCTTTTCCATCCTCTCCAGGGTGATGATGCCGAAGATCGGCAAAAGGATCAACAGGATCCCTGCCATCATGAACGGCGACACAAAGGTTGACAGCTTTTTTCTCAATTTCATTCTTCTTGGTTATTTACCATCCGTGGCATGGCCGGTGTTACGATCAAGGTCGAAAAGTGCACTCATGCAGGTTTGACCCCGCCTCAGGATCGTCTCAGGAGCTGCAGTACTCCCCGAACGCTTCTGTGACAAGCGCCATATCCTGCCCGGTTACATCCAGGTGGGTGACCAGGCGAAGGGCCTCGCCCCGGGGAACGAGAATTTCCCTGGACTCCATGAAGTTCGAAAAGCTGCCATTTTTTTTTGCCAGTGTGATGAAAACCATGTTGGTGATGCCGGAATCCGGGTGGACCGTCACCCCTTTGATCCGGGAGAGGTTCTTTGCCAGGAGCCGGGCATTTTCATGGTCCGTTTCAAGCCTGTCAATGTTGTTTTCCAGGGCGAACTGCCCTGCCGCTGCCAGTACGCCTGCCTGGCGCATGCCGCCGCCGAGCATTTTGCGCCATTTTCTCGCCCTGGCGATGAGAGTTTGGCTGCCGCAGACCAGGGAGCCCACAGGGGCGCCAAGTCCCTTGGAAAGGCAGATGGAGACGGAATCAAAGGGTTGGGTGATCTTTCTGGCAGGCCGGTTCAAATTGACAGCTGCATTGAAAAGCCTTGCCCCGTCCAGGTGGAGGGCAAGCCCCTTATCCCGGGCAAACCGGCCGGCTTCTTCCAGGTACGCCATGGGAAGCACCTTGCCGGCCTGGGTGTTTTCAAGGCAGAGAAGGCGGGTTTTGGCAAAATGAAAATCATCCTCCTTGATGGCCCCTGCCACCCTGGCAAGGTCCAGGGTGCCGTCCTGTTCAAATTCCAGGGGCTGGGGCTGGATACTTCCCAGAACAGCGGCTCCGCCGCCTTCATATTTGTAGGTGTGGGCCTGCTGTCCGACAATGTACTCGTCTCCCCGCTCACAATGGCTGAGCAGGGCAAGCAGGTTGGACTGGGTCCCGGACGGGGCGAACAGGGCCGCTTCCATGCCGGTCATCTCGGCAGCCAGGGTTTCCAGGCGGTTCACACAGGGGTCTTCTCCGTAAACATCGTCTCCAACCTCGGCTTCTGCCATGATGTTCCGCATGGCAGGGGTGGGTTTTGTTATTGTATCGCTTCTAAGATCAATCAAATGAGAGCTCCTTTTTCAATGTTTCTTTGGTGGGAAAGATAATCCTTTTTTTTGTTCATTCATACATGATATCCATATCATTACAAGCAATTTTTCAACAGCCATGGTCATCTCCTGTCTGCCTCCCCCCTGATTCCTAAAAATCGATGGAAAAGGAGACAGCGTATTTGGTTTCCCAGGGGTCCTGGCTGACTTCAATCTCTGCTGATCCGTTTAAATATCCGTTGAGCCGGCTGTTGGAAAATTCCAGTGTCAACTCGTTGGCCGTGGGTTCATAACTGGTGTCGGCCCTGAAATCGTGAAAAGATGCGGCGGCATCCCATGTCCACTTCATGGGGTCGGCTTCGGCGGTGCTGAATATGCGGGTGGAAAAAGAGAGCTCAAAGATCTTCTTTTTCTCTTTGCCCCGGAGTCCCGGTTTCTCGCCGGGCAGGTTCAAAATTCCTTCCTGGGAGTCGGAAAGCTTGACGTATGAAACTTGAAAAAAAGATGCGATTTTTTCGGCGAATCTGTTGAGTTTTTCACCTGCCCGGGTGGTCAGCACAAGATGTTCTGCTGTTTTTGCAAAGGCCCTTTCCATCATTTTCGGTTCCAGGTAGCTGGTGTGTCTGAACTCTTTGTTGTAGAGTTGGTAATCCATGCCGTTGAACTCAAAATGTCGTTTTTGCTGCAGCGACACATCATCACACCAGGCCAGGATTCTTTTTTCCTTGACCAGTTTTGAAGACAAGGCTTTGAACCACTCTTTTTGGGCCGGATCATTGCTGTCTGTCTGGTTCAGGGGAGGGGTGGTTAAATCACTGGGATGGCCTGGACTGGGAAAGAGGGTAAGGCTTAGGAGGGTGGCAAACACCATTGCCGTTATTGGGCTTTTATGGATAAATGATGACAGCATCTCAACCTCCTTTTGTAAAAAGGTTCGGCTGAATCCCATTTATTTAATAATAATTATTTTTTCAATGAATTGCAAGCAGAAAAAAGGAAAGGGGAGGGGCAGATGCGGGATCTGCCCCTCTTTTAAATCCGGCTCATGCCGGGTTGGATTTCGAGCTGGATCAGTTAGTTGCCGTAACCAATGGAGGAAAGGGAGTTTTTGATTTCATCCAGGATGGCAGGATCATCAATGGTGGCTGGCACTTTTACCTCTTTTTTGTCGGCGATGGACCTCATGGTGCCCCTGAGGATCTTGCCCGATCTTGTCTTGGGCAGCCGTTTGACAACGGTTGCCTTTTTAAAGGCGGCCACCGGGCCGATGGAATCCCGTACCATGCCCACGCATTCCTTGACAATCTCGTCGTGTGCTTTTGTCACACCGGCGTTGAGCACGAGGAGTCCTAAGGGTACCTGGCCCTTGAGCTGATCATCAACGCCCATGACGGCGCATTCGGCAACGTCCGGGTGATTGGCCAGCACCTCTTCCATGGCGCCGGTGGAGAGCCTGTGACCGGCAACATTGATGATATCGTCGGTTCGGGTCATCACATAGATATAATCCTCGGTGTCGATGTACCCGGCGTCGGCTGTTTTGTAGTAGCCGGGGAATTCATCCAGATAGGCCTCCACAAACCGGTCATCGTTCTGCCAGAGTGTGGGCAGGGTGCCCGGAGGGAGGGGGAGCTTGACCACAATGGCGCCGATTTCACCGGGAGCCACCGGTTTTGAATCCGGATCCACCACCTGGACATCCCAGCCGGGTACCGCTTTTGTCGGGGAGCCCGGTTTGACAGGGAAGTGGTGAAGTCCCATGCAGTTGGCTGCGATGGCCCAGCCCGTTTCCGTCTGCCACCAGTGGTCAATGACCGGCACCTTGATATTGTTTTCCGCCCAGGAGAGGGTGTCCGGGTCGAGGCGCTCACCGGCAAGGAAGAGGATTTCAAAGCATGACGTGTCGTACTCTTTGAGGAATTCGGCCTTGGGGTCGTCCCTCTTGATGGCCCTGAAGGCTGTGGGGGCGGTGAACATGGATTTCACCCGGTGCTCTGAAATTACCCGCCAGAACACACCGGCATCCGGGGTGCCCACGGGTTTTCCTTCGAAGAGGATGGTTGTGCACCCCTTGAAGAGAGGGGCGTAGACAATGTACGAATGGCCCACCACCCATCCGATGTCCGAGGCGGCCCAGTAGACATCACCCTCATCCACGTTGTAGATGGCTTTCATGGACCATTTCAGGGCAACCATGTGGCCGCCGTTGTCCCTGACAACACCCTTCGGCTGTCCCGTGGTGCCCGAGGTGTAAAGAATGTACAGGGGGTCTGTTGCCTTGACCGGCACGCAGTCATGGGGCTCGGCCTTGGCCATTTCTTCTTCAAAGTCAAAATCCCTGCCTGGTGTGAGCTCCGCCTCTGCCTGTTCCCGCTGGACCATGATGCAGGTTTCCGGTTTTGTTTCGGCCAGCTCAATGGCCTTGTCCAGCAGGGGTTTGTAGGGGATCACCTTGGTGATCTCAATACCGCAGGAGGCTGAAATGATCAGCTTGGGCTTTGCATCGTTGATGCGGGTGGCCAGCTCGTTGGCGGCAAATCCGCCGAAAACCACCGAGTGAACAGCGCCGATACGGGCACAGGCCAGCATCGCCATGGCCGCTTCGGGAATCATGGGCATGTATATGATAACCCGGTCTCCCTTTTCAACCCCCTTTGAGGCAAGCACGCCGGCAAATTTCGCCACCTTGTCCCTCAGTTCCGTAAACGTGTAGGTCTTTTTTGTATTGGTGACCGGGCTGTCATAGATCAGGGCGGCATTGTCGCCAATGCCGTTGTCAACGTGGAGATCCAGGGCATTGTAGCAGGTGTTCATCTCACCACCGGTGAACCATTTGTAAAAAGGCTTGTTTGAGTCGTCCAGCACCTTGTCCCATTTTTTATACCAGTGGCACTCTTCGGCAATGGGTCCCCAGAATCCTTCAGGATCATTGATAGATTTCTCGTAAGCTTCATTGTACAGATTTGCCATAGATGACTCTCCTTACGTTTACATGGTTACGATTGATGGTAAGCACATGAACAGATATAACTGTTTTTTTGCTCAGCGAAAAAGTGCGAATGATTGATTTATAGTAATAAGATTTTTATAATGTCAATAGTTTTTTTTGTGAACTTGATTCAAGCTGGGATTACAATGGGGGGCCTTGATCCTAACTTGCCTTGGGGCAGAGTGGTAGGGAGGGGTCAGGAGGGGTAAAAAAAAATGCGCATACCAGGATGATATGCGCATGTGTGATCATTTCACCAGCCGGTTCAGGTTCAGATTCAGGTTGAGGCTCAGGAACCGGAAAGGGTGGGAAATTTGACGTCGATTTTTTTGTTCCACCGGGCAAGGTTTGCCTCCTGCTGCTGCAACAGCTCGGCGGGGTCTCCCTCGATGGTCACCTTTTCCATGACGTCATCCCTGGCAATTTTATTGACCACGTCCATGTCCGGGGAACCGACCACCTCGCCAAACACTGAATGGTTGTCATCCAGGTGGGGGGTCGGTCCGTGGGTGATGAAGAACTGGCTGCCATTGGTACCAGGACCGGCATTGGCCATGGAAAGAATGCCGGGTTTGCTGTGCCTCAGCTCCTTGTCAAACTCATCTTCAAAGTTGTAGCCAGGCCCGCCCATGCCGTTGCCGTCGGGGCATCCGCCCTGGATCACAAAGTCGGGAATCACCCGGTGGAATTTAAGCCCGTTGTAATATCCGCGGTTGATGAGGTTTACAAAATTGGCAACAGTCACAGGTGTTTTTTCTGGAAAGAGCCTGAGGTTGATTGTTCCCTTGCTGGTCTCCATTACAGCAGTAAGTTCAGCCATATCGATTTTTTCTCCGTTATTGTTATAGTTATAGTTATAGTTATAGTTATTGGTGTTGGATCCCAAAAGGGGCCGGGCCCTGCTGCTTACCAGGCAGGCCGGACCCCATCCACAGCATAAAGTGGTAACTCAGTAAATATTGAAGATGAACAATAAGGATTTTTTTTGATTTGTCAATCCTTTCTGCCGGGCGTAACGCCCCAGGGGGGATCATGTCAAGAACCCGATCACGGCTGCCGGGGTGATTTCAAAACCGAGCACCCCGTAGATGCCCGCCGT
>JAWOGI010000114.1:0-3308 GCA_046496975.1 Desulfobacteraceae bacterium
CAGCGATCGTTCATTTCAAATTTTTTCACCCGGCCGGTATCAAACAGGGCAATGGCCTTGCTGTCCTGCCCCCCGATGTCCAGAACGGTGCGGGCATCGGGAAATTCAGCCCATGCCCCCCTGGCATGGGCCTTGATCTCCGTGACAGTGGGGGCGTCAAAGGAGAGTTCAAACATGTTCCGGCCGTATCCCGTGGCCATGATGGTGTCAAAAGAGGCCTGCTCTATGAGTGCATTGGCAGCGGACATGGGATCAAACCCGGTGTCTGACCGGCATGTTTCCAGGATGCTGCCCGATGGATCCACCACCACCAGTTTGATGGTGCGTGAGCCGATATCGATACCGGCATACCGCATGGCTGTTGTGTGTGTGGTCATAATAATGTCTACCTCAGCTGCTCGACTTTTTCCATGGCAAAGTCCGCTCCTGAGCAGAGCCCCACCAGGGTGGCATTGGCTGCCAGATCGAGCCCCAGTTCCTTCCACATTGGTGTATAATCGGTACTCATGGTGTCTCCTCATCTTGTTGGTTTTGGTCTTGTTGGTTTGTAATTGAATTTGTGATCGTACATTTTCAGCTTCAATCTGTAAAATCGATAATTCAAATGCTTTCCAGGCAAACCATCGACTTTTTCAATAGGCAATATCGGTTTGTTCTCATCCGGGTTTTTTTTATGAAAGTCCGACCAAACGGGTGTTATTGCAGGACTTGGCTCCGCGTCTCCGACCTATCTTTGTTGTGAACACGCTTCTCCTGGTCGTGATATAGAAAATTTCGATATCAAATAGAGGAATCCATCAAAATTAAGAATTGGACAAAGGGGAATCCACAGGCTATTTTGTCCTGCACACAAATGACGCTATGGTTACAAACAAACAGGCAGGCAGGCAACAGAAATGAAATGTGAAACAATACTTGAAAAAGGCTCCAGCCGCCTCAACGAAGACAACCTGATTGTGGAAGGCCATCTCTTCGGGGTGTTCGACGGGGCCACCAGTCTGGATAAAACCCGCTTTGAAAATGGAAAAACCGGCGGTTTTCTGGCATCGTTTGCCGCCCGGTCGGTTTTTAAAACCAACCATTTCCCCCTGGTGGAACTGGCCAACGGCGCCAATCAGGCCATTTACAGCCGCATGATCCGCCATGGCGTGGATCTGACCCGAAAAGAGAATCTGTGGAGCACCAGTGCGGCGGTCATCCGGATTCAAGGTAACACACTGGAATGGGTACAGACCGGAGATGCCTATATCATTCTGATTTTTAACGACAACACCCACCAGGTGCTTGTGGAGCAGGAAGATCATGATTATGAAACCCTTTGCCTGTGGCCGGCCCGGGGAAAAAACGAGCCGTCCGGCACAGACACACGGCTGGTGGATCAGATCAGAAAAAAAAGGGCTGAAATGAACCTGACCTATGGGGTGTTGAACGGTGAATCCCGGGCCATGGACTTTCTCAACCATGGCCGGGAATCCCTGGATCAGGTCAAAGCGGTGCTGCTGTTTACAGACGGCCTGTCAATCCCGGCAGAAAAACCGGAAAAAAAGAAAGATTTCACTCCCCTGGTCACCCTTTACCACCACCTGGGCCTGGCAGGCTTGAAAAACAGAATCCGACAGATGGAAAACCGGGACCCGGCATGCCGCATATACCCCAGATTCAAGACCCATGACGACATTGCCGCCATCGCAATTGAAAACGTTGATGAAGCCGTAAATAGGGCTTGGTCATAACATCGGCCATCTTGGGGTGGGGTCAGGCTTTCGTTATTAACATTATCGTGTGCTTTGTGGTTTGATTGTGCTTTTCTGTCCGATAACGTCAATAACAAAAGCCTGACCCCGTTGGCCCGCCAAATGTGACGAGCGGCCGATGTTATGACCAAGCCCCGTAAATATTAAGGAAAATAGAAATGAAGCAGAACCTGTTTAAAAAAATCCAGCAGATTACAGAACAAAACCTGATGGACATCGAAACCCACAAGGAGAAAGGAAACCATGTCATCGGATTTTACTGCCTCTATGGCCCCACTGAGCTGGCGGTGGCGGCGAATGCGGTTCCCCTCTCTTTATGCGGCACCCGCCAGGATCCCATCGACGCGGCCGAAGAGGTTCTGCCCAGAAACCTGTGCCCGCTGATCAAAAGCAGCTACGGGTTTGCCCTTTCGGACACCTGCCCGTTTTTCAGGTTTTCCGACATGGTCGTGGCAGACACCACCTGTGACGGAAAAAAAAAGATGTTCGAAATCATGAACGATATCAAGCCGGTCCATGTATTGCAGCTGCCGCAAAACCAGGACCCGGCCCTTTCCCTTGCGCCCTGGAAAGCGGAAATCGAAAACCTGATCACCGTACTTGAAAACCGGACCGGCCGCCAGATCACCCCGGAAAAAATCACCGCTGCCATTGTCCTGATGAACCGGGAACGCAGGGCAAAAAAACGGCTGATGGATATCACAAAGGCAAAGCCCTCTCCGTTGACCGGCATGGAACTGGTTGAAATCCTCTTCAAAACCGGTTTTTTCGCCGACAAGGAGAAGGGGATCGCCCTGATGGATGAGATCTCGGATCTATGCCTGGAGCTGATTGAACAAAACCAGAGTCCTTACACAGAGGCAACCCCCAGGATCCTGCTCACCGGGGTGCCCGTCGGGCTTGGATCGGAAAAGGTGGTGAAAATCATGGAACAGTGCGGCGCCAATGTCGTGGCCTTTGAAAACTGCAGCGGATACAAGCAGACCTTTCAGGTGGATGAAACCATGGATCCGGTCACGGCCCTGGCCGAACAATACCTGGCCATTCCCTGTTCCGTCATGAGCCCCAATTCGGGGCGAATGGAGAGGCTCAGGGAGATGATTCCAGCCTTTGCCGTTGACGGCGTGGTGGACCTGACATGGCAGGCCTGCCACACCTACAACATCGAATCGTTTCATGTATCCCGGCTGGTTCAGGATGACTTCGGTCTGCCTTTTCTTCACATCGAAACCGATTATTCCGAAGCTGACACCGAGCAACTCCGGGTCCGGATTCAGGCCTTCATCGAAATGATGTAACACAAACGGCTCTTTCCGGAATTCACAGCGCAACCTCTGTTTCCAGTTAAAAAAACGGCTCCAAAGAACACTTTACCTCTTGACTTCCCCGGGCAGATTGACTACGTAAGTCAAAGGAGAATAATGGGCTTGGTCATAACATCGGCCACCTTGGGGTGGGGTCACCTTTTCGTTATTAACATTATCGTGTACTTTATGGCTTGGTTGTGCTTTTTTTGTCCGATAACGTCAATAACAAAAGCCTGACCCCGTTGGC
>JAWOGI010000282.1:0-7167 GCA_046496975.1 Desulfobacteraceae bacterium
CGGGCTGGAACTGGGGGCAAACGATTACCTGTCCAAACCCTTCAGTCCCCGGGAGCTGGTGGCACGGATCAGGGCCATATTCCGTAGAAGAGGTCAAAGCGAGGAGAGGGAACCCGGCAGGGTGACCAGGGAGGGAAACATGGTCATCGACCATGACCGCCACATGGTCAAAATCGATGACAGGGCACTGGAGTTGACCCTGTCGGAATTCCAGGTTCTCTCCCTGCTGGCCGCGAGAAAGGGGTGGGTGTTCACCCGGGGACAGATCGTGGACGCCGTCCACGGTGAGAATTATGCGGTGACAGAGCGCAGTGTCGATGTCACCATTGCCGGTCTCCGGAAAAAACTGGGCACATGCGCCTTGTTCATTGAAACCGTCCGGGGCATCGGGTATCGGTTCCGGGAAAGCCAGTGAGGCCTGCAGAACGGAAAAAGCTGCTGTGGCATATTTTCCCCCTGTTTTTTGTTATTACAACCATTGCCCTGGTTGCGGTAACAGGGTATGCCACGGTGCTGTTCAAAAACTTCTCCCTGGACAGCACCGAACAGGACCTGGTCAAAAGAGCGGAACTGGTCAAAAGGGAGATGGCCACAACTCCCCTGGCAGAACAGGACCGCGTCTGCAAGCGCATCGGCAAAACCATTGACACGAGAATCACGGTGATCCTGCCGTCAGGGGCTGTTGCTGCCGATTCCCACGGAACGGTTTCCAAAATGGAGAACCATCGATTCAGACCGGAATTCCAGATGGCGATGGTCAGTGAACGGGGAGTCGCTGTGCGATACAGTGATACCCTTGAAAAAAAAATGATGTATGTTGCCCTGCCCCTCCTGGAGGAGGACCGGCTCTCTTCCATTGTCAGGGTGTCGGTGTCTGTTTCTGCCATTGACCGGAAAATCAGCCACATCCAGAAAAATATCCTTGCCGCCCTGGTTTTCATCGCTGCCGCTGCCGCAGGGGTCAGCCTGCTTGTCTCCCGGCGCATTACCCGTCCCATCGAGGAGATGACCCGCAAGGCCCGCTGTTTTTCCAAGGGGGATTTAACCCCCAGGCTGACCGTTCCCGATTCCAGGGAGCTTGCCCAGCTTGCCATAACCATGAACCAGATGGCACTATCCCTGGATGAAAAAATAAAGACAGTGGAGAGCCGGAGCACGGAACTCGAGGCGGTGTATGCCAGCATGAAAGAGGGGGTGATTGCCGTTGACAGAAACGAGAAGATAATCACAATCAACCGTGCCGCTGCAGCGATCTTTGAGCTTCCCGTCTCTACCCTGGCAGGAAAAAACATCCATGAAATCGCCAGAAACTACGATCTAAAGCAGTTTCTCAAAAAAGCGTTGAAAGAGGCAAAACCCATTGAAGCGGATATCCTCATCCAGCGCAACCAGGAGCATGTCTTCAATGTTCATTCCACCCCCCTTGGCAGCAGAGCCATACAGCCCATGGGAACCCTGATCATTTTCCATGACATCACCCGGATCAGGCTGTTGGAGACCATGCAGAAGGATTTTGCCGCCAATGTCTCCCATGAGCTGAAGACCCCTTTAACCTCTGTCAAGGGCTTTGTGGAGACCCTGCAGGAGATCATGGAGCAGGACAAGGAGAGCGTTCATTTTCTGGGAATCATTGAAAAAAATGTAAACCGTTTGATCGCATTGATCGATGATCTTCTGGTGCTTTCAAGGCTTGAACGAAAGCAGGGAAAAGAAACAACTTTTCAGCAGCACGATATCAATGCCGTGATCACCAGGGCTGTGGAGACCTGTCAGCCCCAGATAGCCCAGCAGGAGATCCGGCTCTTCCGGCCCTGTACGGACCATCAGCCCGATCCCTGCAACGGTGCCGGTGAAACGATCACTGCTCTGATGGACCCCCTGCTCATGGAGCAGGCCGTTGTGAATCTCTTGACCAATGCGGTAAAATACAGCCATCGAAAAGGAGATGTTTACATCCTTGCCTACCGGGAAAGAAAATTCGCTGTCATAGAGATCGTTGATTCCGGTCCCGGCATCACCTTTGAACACCAGGCAAAAATTTTTCAGCGGTTCTACCGGGTGGACCGGGCGAGAAGCCGTGATCTGGGCGGCACGGGTCTCGGCCTTGCCATTGTAAAACACATTGTTCAGTACCACAACGGAACGGTCATGGTGAACAGCACCCCCGGCAAGGGGAGCAGCTTCAAGATCAAAATCCCCCTTTTGCCGGCAGTTTCTTCTTCTGTCGGGTAACTCTCCTATCCTGTCACGGTTTTTAAAGGGGGTGACCGGTTTATTTTCTTGCAAAAATAGCAAATTTTGTGCATAAGAATCACCATGGCACAGACAACGAACTGGTACGGACCCTTTAACACAACAGAACGGCTGAAACGAACCTTTTCTCTGCTCAACCTTGTTTTTTTGACGGCAGCTGCGGTGCTGCTCTTTTCTGAGCTGAGGTTCGACTGGTGCGAGCAGATCACCGGCGCCTATCTCGCTTCGTGCAACAAAAACCGCCCGGAAACGGGAACGGCCTGGCAGGCGGGGAAAAGCAACTCCAGGGCCCGCACCCACCTGAAGAGTATTGTCAATGACCGGCAGATGGCTGCCCGCAACGCCAGTGAGGCTTCCACCTTTGCCGAGCTCTCCTCGGGAATTCTTCCCGGGCAGTGGACCAACCTTGACAAGGACCATTTCAAACAGCTCTACCTCGACCTTCCCGACGCCTACGCCAGGGAGCTGATTCATCCCATTGATCTGGTCTGGCTCTTTGGCACGGCGGATGTGAACCGGATCTTCTGCAAGAGCAGGCCCAACGGTCTTGCCATCTATTTTCTCGATTCCAGGAACCGGGTCATCAGAAAGGTCCTGGTGGACAATGACCGGCTCGCCTTTTTTGAAAAACAAGAACGGCCCCTGCATCAGAGTCTGGATACCCTTCCCCAGTTCACCAGCAGGATTTTTCCTGCCCAACGCTTTTTCAAGGTGCTGCAGGAACTGCCCGGGGACATCAACGAAGATCTCATTGTCGATGCATCAAAACTGATCCGCCAGGAGGGAACCATCATCAGGGCCGGCATTTCCGGTGAGGCGGAATCGGGTTACATCAGAATGGGGTTTGAGTTTCTGCACAACGGAGAAACAACCACCGTGTTGGTAAAGGGGCGGGAGTGGGCCGTGTGGCGCCTCACCATGAGCCTTACAGGGGAAAGACCATGAGATCCGTTTCCTTTTTTCTCTTTTCGTCACTCCAGCTGCTTTTTTATTTCCTGCTGGCCTTTGGCGCCTGCTGCTGTATCGTGTTTACCGTTCTGATATTTTCGGCGTCAAGGGATCTGCCCAAACTGCCCGACCCCTTGAGCCGGATCATTGAAATTCCCCCCACCGAGATATACGGCGCCGGCGGAGAGCTGCTCACCTCCCTGGGGGGCAGGGAGTCCATCTCCCTGGACAGGGTTTCTCCGGATTTTCTCAATGCCGTGGTGGCCACGGAAGACCACCGCTTTTTCCAGCACCACGGCATCAACAAGTTGAGAACAGTCAAGGCTCTGTTTATTACCCTGTTCAAACCCGGAGAAGTCCAGGGGGCCTCCACCATCACCCAGCAGCTGGCCAAGAACCTTTTTTTCAGTTTTGAACAGTCCTATCTGCGAAAATTCAAGGAGCTCCTCATCGCCCTGCAGATCGAGGCCACCTCCAGCAAACGGGAGATCCTCCAGGCCTATATCAACCAGATCTACTTCGGTGCAGGCGCCCAGGGAGTGGAAAAGGCCTCCCAGGTTTTTTTCGGGAAGTCGGCGGCGGATCTTCTGCCCGGAGAAGCGGCCCTGCTGGCGGGACTGCCGAAATCACCGACCCGGTACAACCCCTACAGGCACTACGACAGGGCCCTGCAGCGGCGCAGGGTGGTGTTGAACCGGATGGTGGACGTGGGGTATCTCACGGAACTGGATGCGAAAAAGATCCTGGCCGAAACCCCTCAGCTCCACTCGGATTATGCCGATTCCAGAACGGGCAGCTATTTTCTCGACACCTTGATCGGCCGGCTGGTGGAAAAGTACGGCGAAGAAGTGGTGTTCCACGGCGGCATAAAGGTCTATTCCACTTTGGATTCTTCCCTCCAGGCAGCGGCGGAATCCGCCATGGTAAGGGGCATGGCAAGGCTTGACAAGCTCATGGGCCTGGCAAACGAGGAGGGGCCGAAACCCCAGGGAGCGCTGGTGTCCGTGGACACAGCTTCCGGTGCCGTCAAGGCCATGGTCGGTGGGAGAAACTACTACAAAACCGAGTTTAACAGGGCTGTGAACAGCCGCCGCCAGCCGGGATCGGGATTTAAACCCTTCCTCTACTATACCGCACTGGAAAACCTCGGCCTGCACGGGGCCAGCATGGTGAACGACACCCCGGTAAGCATTGACATCACCGGTGCTCCCTCCTGGCAGCCCCGGAATTTTGCACGGAGAAACAAGGGGAGGATGATACTGAAAAACGCCTTGACCCATTCGGTGAACACCATTGCGGCAAAGCTTGTCAGCGAAACAGGCCCGGCACCCGTCATCGCCACGGCAGAAAAGTGCGGCATAAAAAGCCCCCTGGACGATGTCTTGTCCGTTGCCCTGGGAACTTCCGGGGTCACCTGCCTGGAGATGGCATCTGCCTTTTCAACCTTTGCCTCAGGCGGGGTAAGACACGAGCCCTTTTTCGTTTGGCGGGTGGAAGACGCCTTTGGCAGGGTCGTTGAGGAGCATCTGGTCCAGGAGGAGAGGGTGCTGGACCCGGAAACCACCTTTCAGACCATTGATATGATGGCATCGGTCATTGACACAGGATCTGGACGATCCATCCGGAGCGCCGGTTTCACGCGGCCCGCCGCAGGAAAAACAGGCACAACGGACAACTACAACGATGCCTGGTTTACAGGATTTACCCCTTCCCTGAGCACCTCGGTGTGGACGGGGTTTGACAAGCGAAAGATGCTCACCATGGCAAACGGTGTGGGTATTACAGGGGGGCGCAGTGCCGCCCCCATCTGGGCGGACTTCATGGAAGAGGCCCTGGCCGGTCAGCCCGAGAGAAAATTCAAGGTGCCGTCGGGGATCCGGTTTGAAACAGCCGACCCTGAGACGGGGTGTGCCGTTGGTAGAAAGAGTGAACAAGAGGGGGTTGACATTCCGTTAAAAGAGAACCAGTCTCTCTGCAGGGGGGAAGAATGATCCGGCTGATCCGCAACGCTGCCGTTCGCCTGTGCATTGCCGCAGCAGCGGGCATTCCCCTTCTGCTGGTCCTGCTGCCCATGGCTGCCCGTGTTTTTCCGGGCATGAACCCCCTTGCGGCAGCAGGCGTTGTTTTTCCAGGGCTCTATCTTGTCAGCGGCTACACCATGGGCCTGGCCGCCCGGCAGAGGATCGCCGGCCTTGTCCGGGAGGCGGAAACCTGGACCAGGGCCGGTATCTATAAAAAGGCGCACCGCTGCTATGTAAAGGGTGTAAGAATCTACGACTCTTTTCTTCTCTCCCCCTGGCAGGCAGAAAAAACAGCCCGGCGGCTTTCCGGCGCCATGGCCCGGTTCTCCCTGGTGGCTCCGGTAAGCGATCCCTGCTTTGACAGGGCTGTGACGGCTTTTCTGCTCAAGGAGCCCTTTGAAGAGGAGATTGCCCTCCTGTGGCTGAAAAAACTCTGCAATACCCAAAGCCCCGATCCTCTGGACCATGAACTCCTGTCCCGTCTGGCGGGGGTCGACTTTAAAAACCCCGGAATCACCACTCTCCTTGCAGAGATCTTCCTTGAACTGAACGTCACCGATTTTGCCGCCAGGAAGGTGTACCAGGCCGTGCTGGACAACTCCCTGGCAGACAGCACCACCCGGACCCTCATCGAGGAGCTCCTCGCCAGGCAGGAGGAGATCCCCCCGCAAGGGCGATTTTCACCCCCGGGCCCCCAACCGGGCCCCAAAAAAGAGCCCCTGGTAAAAACGGTGAAAACCGCGGCTGCAAGGATGTCGAGCCTTTTGACAGCACTGCTGAAAACCGTCTTGACCCTGGGGAAAAAGGCCAGAACAGGTTTGCTCTTCTGGATAGGGGTTGTAAGGCAGCGACCGGGGGCAAGGCTTGCTGTCAAAGGAGGCCTTGCCCTTGCTGCCGGAGCACTCCTGGTCATTTTTATGGTCAATACCATCAGCCATCTCATGCCCGGGGAGGTGCCGGCAAAAAAGAAAACAGAGATTCCCCTGGAAACAGCAAAACCCTTTACCATCCAGGTGGCTGCCTATTTAAAGAAAAAACATGCCAACGCCTATGTTGCCAGGTTAAAGGAGAAAGGGCTGAACGCCCACCAGACCAGGGCCGTTGGCGGCGGCAAAACCTGGTACCTTGTCAGGGTAGCCAGTTTCCCTGATAAAAAAAGCGCTGCAGAGTACGGCCGGCAGCTCAAGGAGAGGGGAATCATCAACGATTTTTTTGTGGACAACAAAGAGAAATGAGCCCCCCAAACCCGTGGGACTTGGGAGCTTCCCAGACTCCCCTTCGTCGTACAGCCGGCTGACCCTTTATAAATTAATAACCTTGTCGGCCAGCTGCATGGCCGTGACAATGTCCAGCATATTGGTTGTCTCCCCCACCTCTTTTGCTTCGAGCAGGTCAAAATGGGTAAGGCAGGTGCCGCACACGAGGATGTGAACCCCTTCCTTCTGAAAGGCTTTCAGGTCCGGTAAAAGCGAAGAGCCCTTAACGGCGAACTTCACCCCGTCGTTGACAAACACCAGCCGCCACAGGTCTTTGCCCATCTCCTTGAGGGTTTTTATGTAGCTGAGCATCAGTTTTTTGCCCAGCTGTTCATCCCCCCTGCCGATGGTGGAAGATGCGATCATCACCATTATCTTCTGGTGGTCCGACTCCTCCTGCTGTTCAGGTGCCGGCTGTACTCCTTTTTGGACCGGGTGGTTTTTTTTTCTCCCTTTGACCGCCGATGCCCCGTTTTTTTCCTGTTCCACAGAGACCTCAAATCCCCGGGAGGTTATAAAACGGCTTACGTTTTCAACGGCAGCATCGTTGTCCACCAGCAGTGCAACCTCTCCGTTCCCCGGTTGTTCAATGGCTTCTTTTGCCTTTAAAACCGGGCCTGGACATGCAATCCCCCGGCAGTCAATCATTTGCGTCATATTCTCGTTTTCCTTTTTTTTTTTATAAGAAA
>JAWOGI010000348.1:0-7226 GCA_046496975.1 Desulfobacteraceae bacterium
CAAGGGGTCGGGTGAACACCATTTGAACAAGGTTGGTAAGATTACCCGGGATCAGCTTGAAGAGATCGCTAATATCAAGATGGAAGATTTGAACGCAGCCAGTCTTGATGCTGCAGTTTCGATCATCGCTGGTACAGCCAGAAGTATGGGGTTGGAAGTAGTTTAACACTGAAAGGAGTGAGTGACCAAAAATGCCGAAGCACGGTAAAAAGTATCGAGAGATATCCAAAAAGATCGACAGGGTAAGCAAATACGATTTAAAAGAGGCTTTAGACCTTTCACTCTCTTTATCCTATGCAAAATTTGATGAAACTGTGGACGTTGCAGTCAAGCTTGGAGTTGATCCCAGGCACGCTGATCAGATGGTGAGGGGAACGGTGGTTCTGCCGAACGGGTTGGGTAAAGAGGTCAAGGTACTTGTCTTTGCAAAAGGTGAAAAAGAGAAAGAGGCTACCGATGCCGGTGCCGATTTCATTGCAACCGATGAGATCGTTGAGAAGATCAAGGAGGGATGGTTCGGTTTCGACAAGGCCATTGCAACCCCTGATATGATGGGTACCGTCGGCAAGCTCGGCAGGGTGCTCGGTCCCAGGGGGCTGATGCCCAACGCCAAGACAGGCACGGTTACCTTTGAGGTTGACAGGGCCATTAACGAACTCAAGGCCGGAAAAATTGATTTCAGGGTAGAAAAGGCTGGAATAGTCCATGCCCCGGTTGGCAAGGCCTCTTTTGGTGCGGAAAAACTTGATGAAAATATCAAGGCGTTTATCAACACCGTTGTTGCTCTCAAACCTGCGGCCAGCAAGGGGACCTATGTAAAGGGGATTACCATCTCCACCACCATGGGGCCCGGATTTAAAATAGATACATCCCTGTTTAAATAAACCCCGGAAGAGTGCATAACCCATCAAACATGTTTTTCTTAAAAAAGTGTGCGGTGTTGTTGACAAGCAACAACAACCGTTGGAAGTTTTGTGGCGGTTTATTAGGGTTTGCATGGTTACAGCAAAGATAAAAAATTGGAAATTTGATTCAGCCGGCAGGTTGATTTTCGGCTCGACAATGAGACCTATCATGGCCTCTCTGGTATTATGAGTCGTTTTTAGAATTTCAAATTTACTATCTGTCAAAGAAGTAGGTACGCTTTTACAGTGTATAACGGTGATGCCGGCCTGCCGAGACAGAAGAATGTTTTGGCATTCCTGCCACCTCGCAAGAAAAATCTATAAAAAGGAGGTGTGGTTGGATTGAATCTATCTACCAAAAAAGAAGTTGTTGAAAACCTTAAAAAAAGGCTTTCAAATTCCCAGATATCCATTCTGGTTGACTACAAGGGGCTGAATGTCGCCGCCATGACCCAGCTTCGAACCGAGCTGAGAAATGAAGGTGTTGAGCTCGAAGTCGTCAAGAACACTCTGCTTACCATTGCCGCAGAGGGAACAGACTGCGATGTGATCAAAGAATCCTTTCTTGGACCCAATGCCATTGTGACCTGTCAAGAGGATCCCGTGGCACCCGCCAGAGTTTTAACCCGTTTTGCCAAGGACAATGATAAGCTTGAGATAAAGCTGGGTGCCATGGACGGCGCGGCCTTGTCATATGACGACATTGTCGCCCTTTCCAAGCTGCCGACAAGGGATGTTCTCCTGTCCCAGCTTCTCTCTGTCATGAACGCTGTTCCCACAAGTATGGTACAGGTCTTGTCAGAGGTTCCCAGGTCTTTTGTCAATGTGGTCAAGGCCATTGGAGATGAAAAGGAAGCTGCCTGATCAAAAGGTCATGCGAATACTGTTTTTGTAACTATTTTAGAGTGAAGACTCTTATTTTCTAGTGTGTGTAAGGAGACGAATTAAAATGGCTGATGTCACAAAAGATGATGTTGTTGAATTTATAGCGAACATGAGCGTTCTTGAGCTTTCCGAGCTGGTCAAGGAGCTTGAGGAAAAATTTGGTGTTTCAGCGGCTGCCCCGGTTGCCGTTGCTGCGGCAGGCCCTGCGGCAGAAGCGGCGGCCCCTGCCGAAGAGCAGACGGAGTTCGATGTTATCCTCGAATCTGCAGGAGATAAAAAGATCGGCGTGATCAAGGAAGTCCGGGCCATCACCGGTCTTGGGCTGAAAGAAGCCAAGGCCCTTGTTGACGGTGCGCCCAAGCCTGTCAAGGAAGGCGTTCCAAAAGAGGACGCAGACAAGATGAAAGAGCAGCTTGAAGGAGCTGGTGCCCAGGTGACTGTAAAATAATCCAGGGAACACAACACGTCCTGCCCGGCGCATTGACCGGGCAGACCAGAAAAGAATCTGGATGCGGCGTGTTTTGTTCACCCTTTCAGTTGTTGTATTTGATCTATTTTGATGCGGAGGCAAGGCAGATAGCCATGTCTCCGCTTTCATGGTTATAATAAACTCATATTTGGAGATACCATGACCGGGAGCCTTTTGGCAAACAAGCGCATAAGAAAAGAATTTGGCAGCAAGAGCAGCGTGGTGGATATCCCTGATTTGATAGGGATGCAGCGCACCTCTTTTGAACGTTTTCTCCAGAAAGGCGTTCTTCCTGACAACAGGAAAGATATGGGAATCCATTCGGTGTTCCGATCGGTTTTTCCCATAAAAGATTTTACAGGTACCTCTTCTCTGGAGTATGTCTCCTATTCCTTTGGCGAAGCAAAACACTCTGTTGAAGAGTGTATCAGCAGGAGCATGACCTATGAAATTCCTGTGAATATCACCGTAAGGCTTGTGGTCTATGATCTGGACAAAGACACCAATGTCCAGTCCATCCGGGATATCAAGGAACAGGAGATCTATTTCGGCACCATTCCCCTGATGACGAGGCGGGGCACCTTTATCATCAATGGAACGGAACGGGCCGTGGTCAGTCAGCTTCACCGATCTTCCGGCGTCTTTTTTGACCATGACAGGGGCAAGGGCCACTCCAGTGGCAAGATCATCTATTCGGCCAGGGTTATTCCGGTGCGCGGTTCCTGGATCGACATGGAAATTGACCCGAAAAACATCGTCAATATCCGTATTGACAGACGTCGGAAATTTCCCGTTACCATCCTTTTCAAGGCGTTTGGGTATACCAATGAGGATATCCTCCGTTTTTTTTACAAGACAGAGCGCATTGTCAAAAAAGAGGGGGCTTATTTCAAGACCTTTAACCCGGACAACCTCAAACGGCACAGGGCAAGTTTTGACGTCAAAGATCCCCAGACAGGGGATGTGGTGGTGAAAAAAGACCGTCTGTTTACCAAGAGGGCTTTAAAACAGCTGAAAAATGCAGGGCTTGAATACATCCCCATTGGCAAGCAAGAGCTCCTTGGCAAGGCCATTGCGGCAAGCCTTGCCCTCCCGGAAAACGACGAAGAGCCCCTTGCACTGTCAGGCCAGCTAATTGACCAGGATATCTTTGACAGAATCGACGGGTCCGATCTTGCCGAGTTCGATATCCTCTTTGTGGACACCTACAGCTCGGATTCCATGAGAAAAACCCTGGCCGCCGACAAGGTGACATCCCGGCCCGAGGCCCTCATCGATATCTACCGGCGGCTTCGACCTGGAAACCCCGCCACCCCTGAGGTTGCCCAGGAGTTTCTCGACCATCTCTTCTTCAAACCGGCCTACTACGATCTCTCCAATGTGGGCAGGCTTAAAATGAACCATCGGCTGGGTATGAACACTCCCATAGACGTCAGGACCCTGAGAAAAGAAGACATCCTGCTCACCGCGGCCAAGCTTGTGGAGATCAAGGACACCCAGGGGGCCGTCGATGACATCGACCATCTGGGCAACCGGCGGGTCAGGGCCGTTGGCGAGCTTCTGGAAAACCAGTACCGCATCGGCCTGGTACGCATGGAACGGGCCATCAAGGAGCGCATGAGCATGCAGGAAGTGGATGCCATGATGCCCCACGACCTTGTCAATCCCAAACCGGTTTCCGCCGTGGTCCGGGAGTTTTTCGGCACCAGCCAGCTCTCCCAGTTCATGGACCAGACCAACCCCCTTTCCGAAACCACCCACAAGCGGCGTTTGAGCGCCCTGGGACCGGGCGGTCTTACCCGGGAGCGGGCCGGTTTTGAGGTCAGGGACGTTCACCCGTCCCATTACGGCAGAATCTGCCCCATTGAAACCCCCGAGGGACCCAACATCGGATTGATCGTTTCCCTGTGCACCTATGCCAGGGTCAATGATTTCGGGTTTATCGAAACGCCCTACCGCATTGCCAAGGATGGCAATGTCTCCCGCAACATCCGGCATCTGTCGGCCTTTGAAGAGAAAAAAGAGGACCCTGTGGCCCAGGCCAACGCCGTGCTTGACGATGACGGCAATTTTGTCCGGGACTTTATCAGCTCCAGGGTTGAGGGGGAGTTCGAAATGGTGGCCAGGGAGGATATCACCTTCATGGATGTTTCTCCGAACCAGTTGGTTTCTGTCTCAGCATCCCTGATTCCCTTTCTCGAGAACGATGATGCCAACCGCGCCCTCATGGGTTCCAACATGCAGCGCCAGGCGGTTCCTCTGATGAAAAGCGAGGCCCCCCTGGTGGGCACCGGTATCGAGGATGTTGTTGCCAGGGATTCCGGGGTGGCCATTGTCTCCGATTACGACGGGGTGGTGGTGGATGTCGATGCCAAGCGCATCGTTGTCAGGAACACCGAGATCCCCCTGGCCGACGGCGGGGAAGGGGAGATTCCCGATCAGGTGGTCTCCATCTATAACTCGTCGAAATTTATCCGGTCCAACCAGAACACCTGCGTAAATCACAGGCCCATTGTGAAAAAAGGGGATCGGGTTAAAAAGAACGAGGTGATTGCCGACGGTCCGTCAACGGAAATGGGAGAACTTGCCCTGGGCAAAAATGTGGTTGTGGCTTTCATGCCCTGGGGCGGGTACAATTACGAGGACTCCATTCTCATGAGCGAACGCCTTGTCAAGGACGGGGTGTACACATCGGTCCACGTGGATGAATTCGAAGTGGTTGCCAGAGACACCAAGCTTGGCAAGGAGGAGATCACCCGGGACATTCCCAATGCCGGTGAAGAGGCCCTCAAGGACCTTGACGACAGCGGTATCATAAGGCTCGGGGCCGAGGTGAAACCAGGGGATATCCTGGTGGGCAAGGTAACCCCCAAGGGAGAGACCCAGCTTTCCCCCGAGGAGAAGCTTCTCCGGGCCATCTTCGGGGAAAAGGCCGGGGATGTGAAAGACACCTCCCTTCGGGTTCCCCCGGGGGTCCAGGGTATCGTCACCAGTGCCAAGGTGTTTTCCAGGAGAGGCCTCTCCAAGGACGACCGCACTCGTCTCATCGAGGATTTCGAGATCGAGCGGCTGGAAAAGGACAGGGACGACGAGATCCGGATTATCAGGGAAACCATCCAGGCCAAGCTTGAAGAGCTTCTCCATGGCCATGCCCTGTTGACATCCCTCAAAAAAGGAAAAAGGGTGGTGGTTTCTGCCGGCACCGTGGTGGAAAATGGGGTGTTTGCCGATCTGCCCCTCTCCACCCTTTCCAACCTCGCCGTGGAAGATGCCGTAATCACGGACAATGTCCAGGTTCTCATCGACAAAGCCGAGAAACAGATCAAAAAGGCCAGGGACTACTTCAACGGCCAGGTGTCACGGTTTGAAAAGGGGGACGATCTTCCCCCGGGGGTTTTGAAGCTGATCAAGATCAATGTGGCCAAAAAACGGGTGCTTTCCGTGGGAGACAAGATGGCCGGCCGCCACGGCAACAAGGGGGTCGTTTCCCGGATTCTGCCCATGGAGGATCTGCCCTATTTTGAAGATGGCCGCACCGTTGACATGGTACTCAACCCCCTTGGCGTTCCTTCCCGGATGAATGTCGGGCAGATTCTGGAGATCCACCTGGGATGCGCAGCCAGGGGACTTGGCCGGCAGATCGATGATCTCATGGCGGAGAAGCGCCATGAAGAGCTCAGGTCAAGGCTCAAGCGGATTTTCACCACCCCTCCCCTGAAAGACGGGGCCGACCGGTTTGATGCGGAGAAGAAATACGATTTTGATGTCCACTACACCATTGACGAAACCATGCCCACTCCGGAGAATCCCCAGGAGAAACAGCTGGTGGACTCCCTGGACCGTGCCGATGAAACAGAGCTCATGGCATTTGCGGAGCGGTACCGCAACGGTGTGCACATGGCCACCCCTGTGTTTGACGGGGCGGCCGAGTCGGAAATCAAGGCGCTGATCAACTATGCCGATCTTGACACATCGGGCCAGTCTGTGCTCTACGACGGCAGGACCGGAGAACCCTTTGACAAGCCCATTACCGTGGGCATAATGTACATGCTCAAACTTCACCATCTGGTGGATGACAAACTCCACGCCCGGTCCATCGGTCCCTACTCCCTGGTTACCCAGCAGCCCCTGGGGGGCAAGGCCCAGTTCGGCGGCCAGCGCCTGGGAGAGATGGAAGTCTGGGCCATGGAGGCCTATGGCTCTGCCCATGCCCTCCAGGAATTTATCACGGTCAAGTCCGATGACATGACCGGCCGGACACGGATGTACGAAAAGATCGTCAAGGGCCAGAACGTTCTTGAGCCCGGAATGCCCGAGGCGTTCAGGGTTCTCATGAAAGAGCTGCAAAGCCTGGGGCTGGATATCGATCTTATAGAAGGGAAAAAATAAACAGCAATTTTTATTGAGCATTTAGCGATTGGCTTTTAGCCGTTAGCCTTTGTATTGGCCGACTTTGTTTGTCATTTTTGGCTAAAAGCTAACGGCTAACCCCTAACACGGCATTTTCATTTTTTCATTTTTATAAAAAAAGTGTAAACCGGGAAATGAAGAATGCCGAATTTCACCATTAGAATTGCTGAAATAAAAGGAAAAGATATTGGAAACCATATACGATTTCTTCGCCAAGCCAAAAGATCCCAAGAGTTATGACAGTGTCCAGATAAAACTGGCCTCTTCTGAACAGATCAGGGAGTGGTCCCATGGTGAGATTAAAAAGCCCGAGACCATCAATTACAGGACGTTCAAGCCGGAACGGGACGGTCTCTTCTGTGCCAAGGTGTTCGGCCCCACCAAGGACTACGAGTGCAACTGCGGCAAGTACAAGCGCATGAAGCACCGGGGAGTGGTGTGTGAAAAATGCGTAAACGGCACCACCCCGATCCACTCGTGTCCGGAGGCGATGTCGATCAGGCACAGGCCGGTGTGAAACACGACCGACTGCCCGGAGAGCGCCGCCAGCTGCTCCG